>JAIEMH010000189.1 GCA_019752245.1 Flavobacteriaceae bacterium | reverse complement strand
ATTATTTTCTATTAAACTGTTGAACTATAATTATTTTTAGCAGGACAGCAGATAAATTAACTGGGAAACTATTAAAAAATGAAAAATAAACTTGGTGGAAAAATGACTTCAACCGATAACCCGATTATGAATATTTTTTAAAATAATCGACTTAAAGGTAGAAGAAAAGAGTAATGTTTAAGAGCAAAGTTGTCGGTGAAATTTACGATAAAATAGTTGCGTTGCCAATCCCCAAGGTTACCAAGATCTTTCTTTAAGGAAAGTAATTGACGATTTTATTTTTTGGTGTCCAAATTGTTGCTAACAATGGTTGTAACCAAATAATAAAAAATAAAGCAATATAACTCAATTGAAATCCGATGTCAAACAAAAATGAAGGCTGAAAAAGTAAAATCAACAATGCCGAAACTACTAAAGTATGATAAATATTAACACTTCGTCTAAGAAACATTCCTACTGCAACAAACGAAAACATAGTTACAGAACGCACTACTGATGGCGCTAATCCTGCTAATATTCCAAACGTCCAAAGGGATAAAATAACAAGGATTAACTTGAGTAGCATTCCTTTTTTAGTGTTGGGAATTGGTTTTAATAAGAATGTTATAAACAATAAAATGCAACCAACATGCAATCCAGAAACCGATAGTACATGAACCGCGCCAGCATATTGATAATCTCTAATTACCTCTTGCGAAATGTCTTGTTGTTGTCCTAAAATTAATGCGACTACAACACTTAGCTCTGTTTTATTGAAATGATTTTTTTCTAAATTTCTAATAATTTTATTTCTCAATTTACTAGCATAAAAAGAAACTGTTTTGTCAACAATTGAGCTAATTTGAATGTTGCTAGCATCGGCATAAATTTGGGCGTAAATCTGTTGGTTTTCTAAATATTTTCCATAGTCAAACTGATTTGGATTGTTTGGTTTTCTATTCAAATAGAATGAACCCATAACTTTAAGATGTGAACCCATTTCAATAGTAGGTAAAATGCTGTCTTTTCTAATGTTTAGAATGATGTTTCCATAACTTCTCTTGTTGTCAAGACTAACAATTTTTGCAACATAACGGTCGTTATTGATAGTGTTTTTAAGCTTTTCTTTTATGATTATTTCCGATGTATGGTCTTTATCAGTTTCTGTTAAATGATGGATGTAGTGAAAGGAATTTAGAGTTTGATTGTTGCAAATCAATGTAAAAATTCCAATTAAAAAAGAAGTGTAAAGCGTAATAATTCCAAAGAAAGTTTTTTGTTTTAAATTTTTTGATGAAAAGAAATTGGACATCAACAACAATGAAATCCCTAATAAAAGTAAAATTAAAATCAATAAAAAAGGCGGTTTTGTATAATGGGCAATAATTATCCCAAATACAAAACAACCTGTAATTTTAATTAAAGGGAATTTTAATACTTTCATTATTATAAAAGTATAAAAAAAAGTATAATTCCTACAAAAAAAAGAATTATTTATCTTTAGGACAAGTGTTTATACCAAATGGACTGTAAAGTGGACAATAACTCACAAAACTTGTAACTACTAAAACTAATGCCAAACCAACAAGTATAATGCCTAAAGTGCCACCAATTATTCCGTTGAAATAAAGAACAGCCATAATTGCAGCTAAAACCAAGCGAATCAGTTTGTCAATACTGCCCATATTTTTTTTCATGTCAAATAGATTTAAATTTATAATCTACTCAAAGGTAGACTTTAAATAATTGGTTTAGAGTAACAAAAGTTACAATTTCCTAATAGACAATACGATTTATTTGTGCGAAACTTTTCTTGTAGTAAGCTTCTTTTGTAGAAGAAATAATAACACCGAGTTGTGTAGATGAATGAACAAATTTAATCTCATCATCTAGTACTTCAACAATTAAACCAACGTGGTTTATTATACTTTTCCCATTGGTTTTAAAAAATATTAAATCACCTTTCTTTGCGTCGTCACGATTTATTATTTCACCTTTTTTTGACATTTCAATTGAAGTTCTTGGTAAGCTAATGTCATGATCTTTAAAAGTAGAGTAAACCAATCCAGAGCAATCGTATCCAGCTTTTGTAGTGCCGCCAAGTCGGTAAGGCAGTCCTACTTTATCTGAAGCGTCATTTACTAATTGCTTGCATAAATTGTTTGTATTTCTAGAAGTTTCTTTTTTGGTTGTTGAAGTTGCAGACGATGTTGATTTACAGGAAGTAACCAAAATAAGTAATAGGAGAAGGTAAAATAAATGCTTCAAAACAGTAAATTTTTTCTTAAAAATAACGCTAAGTTTTTAAAATTATTATTTAAGTGAATCGACTATAAGTTTAGCAGTTTTTTCGCTAGCTCCAATTCCGCCTAGTTTTTGTTCTAAATCGTCGTATTTTTTTAATAAAAACTGTCTGTGATTTTTCTCTAGAATTTTGGTTAACTCAGCTTTAATGGTTTTCGAATTGCAGTTGTCCTGTATTAATTCGGTCACAACTTCTTCATCCATAATTAAATTTACTAACGAAATGTATTTTAGTGTAATGATTCGTTTTGCAATTTGATAAGAAACCCAACCGCCTTTATAGCAAACTACTTCTGGAACTTTGAAAAGTGCTGTTTCTAATGTTGCTGTACCCGAAGTAACCAATGCAGCATATGAATTACTTAACAAATCGTAGGTTTTGTTAGCAATAAATTTAATGTTTTTCCCTTTCAAAAATGGTTCATAAAAAGAATATTCTTGACTTGGTGCGCCCGCAATTACAAATTGATAATCGGGAAAATCTGAAACAATGCTCAACATTACCGATAGCATTTTAGAAATTTCCTGTTTTCTACTTCCAGGTAAAATGGCTATAATTGGTTTGTCATCAAGATTGTTTTCTTTTCGAAAAACATTTGCATCAATAATTTTTCTATTATGAATGGCATCAATTAATGGATGACCTACAAATTCGACTGGAAAATGATGCTTTTTTTCGTAAAAATCTTTTTCAAATGGAAGAATGACATACAGTTTATCGAAATCTCTTTTTATAGCTTTTATTCTGTTTTCTTTCCAAGCCCAAATTTGAGGCGAAATATAATAATGGGTTTTTATACCTTTTTCTTTCGCCCATTTTGCAATTCGCATATTAAATCCGGGATAATCAATAAAAATAATTACATCTGGATTAAAATGTTCAATATCCGATTTGCAAATTTTGATGTTGTTTAAAATAGTTTTCAAATTTTGTAGCACTTCTGCAAATCCCATAAAGGCCAATTCACGGTAATGTTTTACCAAAGTTCCGCCTATTTTTTGCATCAAATCGCCACCCCAAAAACGAATTTCAGCATTTGCATCCTCATGATACAAAGCCTTCATTAAATTGGAACCGTGCAAATCTCCTGATGCTTCACCAGCAATGATATAATATTTCATAATTATAAAAACATAGTTAGTATTGCTAGTGTAATGGTTGCTAAAACAATTCCTCTAGCCATCAATTCTTTTTTCTTTTGAAGTAAAATAAAGAATACAATTATGTTTAAAATTGCGCCAAGCGTAATTACTTTTCCTAAAATTTCTTCGGCTCTAATGGCTTGAAAATCTGTAACTAAATTATATTTTGTAAAAAGAGCCAAAAATAAGAACGTTCCTAGTAATGCAGAAACAATTCCAATTAAAAAACCAATAAGTATGTCTGTTTTTTTCATGTCTAGTTGCTAATTTTTTATAAATCCCAAGTATTTAAAGTTTGAATAGTATGATGCGCTGTCAAGTCAAATTGTACCGGAACTATTGAAATATAATTGTTTGCTAAAGCCCATTCATCTGTATCTTCGCCTTTATCTTGATTAACAAATTCACCAGTTAACCAATAATATTCTTTTCCGAAAGGAGTAATTCTTTTGTCAAATTTTTCTTGCCACATGGCTTTCGCTTGACGGCAAATTTTTATTCCTTTAATTTCATCAGTTTTTAATTTAGGAAAGTTAACGTTTAAAACCGTTCCTTCGGTCAGTCCGTTTTCAAGAACTTGTAACGCTATTTTCTTTATAAAAGGTTTAATTTGCTCAAAATCGGCATTCCAATTATAGTCTAAAAGTGAAAATCCAATGGCAGGAATTCCTTCAATTCCGGCTTCAACAGCAGCGCTCATTGTTCCTGAATAAATTACGTTTATCGAAGAATTTGAACCATGATTCACACCAGAAACGCACAAGTCTGGTTTTTGTTTCAGGATTTCGTTTACCGCCATTTTTACACAATCTACTGGAGTTCCAGAGCAACTGTATTCTGTTATTTCTGCATTTTCTACAGAAACTTTATTCAAATGTAACGTGTTGTTTATTGTTATTGCATGTCCCATTGCACTTTGCGGACTGTCTGGCGCAACAACAACTACAGTTCCTATTTCACTCATAACAGCAATTAAAGCTCTAATTCCTGGTGCAGAAATACTGTCGTCGTTGGTTACTAAAATTAAAGGTTTTTTTGACATTTGAAATAAAATATAATTGTAACAAAAGTAATTATTTTAATACTTATTCAATTACAAAATTCATAACTTTGAGCCATATCAGTGGTTTTAACAAAAAATTATGCGACGTAACTTTATTATGGCATGGTTTTTTACGTAATTTAGTGAAAAATTAATGAATACAATTATTCAATTTATGAAAAGACATTATAAAATAGTACTTCTTGTGCTTGCACTTTCTATTGGTCTTTGGAGTTTTATTCCAAAAGCAAAAAGTGATCCAGAAAAAGATAAATTACTACTAGAGTTATTGACCTATGTTATTGAAAAATGGCATTATAATCCTGCGGCAATTGACGATAATTTCTCCAAAGGTGTTTATAAAGATTATATCACTGCTTTAGATCCATCGAAACGATTCTTTTTACAATCTGATATTGATGAATTTTCTAAATATGAACTAAAAATTGACGATCAAATCAATAATAAAGAACTTACTTTCTTTGATTTGACTTATAATCGTTTGGTTCAAAGAATGGAAGAAAGTAAAGAGTATTACAAACTTGCTTTAGAAAAACCTATTGATTATTCGGTTAATGAAGACATTAATACTGACTATGAAAAAGCACCTTATTCTAAAAATATTGCCGAACTTAAAGAGCGTTGGAGAAAGCAAGTTAAACTTTCTACTCTAGCTTCTTTGGTAGAAAAGCAAAAGATTCAAGACGATATTCAAAAGAATAAAAATAAATCTCCAGAAGAAAGATTGAAGGAATATAAAGTAAAGATGGGTGATAAATTGACTCCAGAATTGGAAGCAAAATTTAAAGCTAGCTTTTCTAAAAATGACACTGATGCGCCAAAAACGTATGAGCAACTTGAAAAAGAAACTCGCGAAAATACTTTGAAATCATTGAACGATAATTTTAGTTTTATTCTAAAAGAATTGGGTAGAGAAGATTGGTTTTCAGTATATATAAACGCTATTGTAACTCGTTTTGATCCTCACACATCTTACTTTGCTCCTGATGAAAAAGAGCGTTTTGATGTAAGTATGAGCGGAAAACTAGAAGGAATTGGAGCACGTTTACAAAAGAAAAATGACTTTACAGAAATTACCGAATTAATTTCTGGTGGTCCAGCTTGGCGAGGAAAAGAGCTTGAAGCAGGTGATGTTGTTTTAAAAGTGGCTCAAGGTGATGCCGAACCAGTTGATGTTGTAGCAATGCGTCTAGACGATGTTGTTAAGAAAATAAAAGGACCAAAAGGTACTGAAGTTCGTCTTACGGTTAAAAAAACAGATGGTTCTTTAAAAGTTATTTCGATTATTAGAGACGAAGTAGAAATTGAAGAAACTTATGCTAAATCTAGTGTTGTTGAAAAAAATGGTGTAAAATATGGCATCATTTATTTACCAAAATTCTACATAGATTTTGAAAACAAAGACAGCCGTGATGCTGGAAAAGATGTAGCTATTGAAGTTGAACGTCTTAAAAAAGAAGGAGTTCAAGGAATTATAGTTGACGTTAGAGATAATGGCGGTGGTTCTTTGAAAACAGTTGTAGATATTGGTGGTTTGTTTATTGAGCAAGGACCAATTGTACAAATAAAATCGGCTGCTGGTAAAAAAGAAGTTTTGTATGATAAAGATCCAAAAGTAGAGTGGGATGGACCGCTTGTTATAATGACAAATGAGTTTTCTGCATCGGCATCAGAGATTTTGGCAGCAGCTATGCAAGACTACAAACGTGCCGTGATTTTGGGAAGTAAACAAACCTACGGAAAAGGAACAGTTCAAAACGTGATGGATTTAAACCAACTTGTTAGAGCAAATACTTTAGGAGATTTGGGCGCATTGAAAACAACAACTCAAAAATTCTATAGAATTAATGGCGGTTCAACTCAATTGGAAGGTGTGAGCAGTGATATCGTTATGCCAGATAGTTATGCTTATTTAAAAATGGGCGAACGTGATGTTGATAACGCAATGAAATGGGATAAAATTGATGCTGCCGAATATAAAATGTGGAGTAAACAATCTAATTTTGATTTGGCAATTGCTAATAGTAAAAAACGTTTAGAAAACAATCCTCAGATGAAACTTATTGACGAAAATGCAAAATGGCGTCAAGAGCGTAATGAAGAAAACGTTTATAGCTTGCAAATTGATAAGTTTAAACAAGAGCAAAAACAGCTTGAAGAAACTAACAAAAAATACAAATCTATTGCAGATTATGAAAATACGTTTAAGTTTAAATCATTGCCATATGAAGAAGCTCAAATGAAAACAGATGTTACACTAAAAGAAAAACGTGACAGATGGCACGAAAGTTTGGCTAAAGATATTTATGTTGAAGAAGCTATACATGTTTTAGACGATTTACAGTCGGGTTCAGTAAAAAAAGAACTTACAACAAAATTAAAAAAAGAGAAATTGGTTAAATCTTAACCGTAATTTCTTGATAAGAAAAAGCTTCAAAGTAATTTTATTTTGGAGCTTTTTTATTTTTATATGTTGACAATTAAACTGTTTAGTAAAAAAAAATCCACCCGAAGGTGGAATCTAATTATCTTAATTTATTTAATTTTTTTTGTGCTTTTTCAATGTCTTCTTCTACCTCTTTAATTTTTAATTGTTGTTTGGTAATGTTAACATTTCCTTTTTCAATTTCTACTGGTGAAAGTTTTCCTTTGGCCTTAGATTTCTCAAATTTAGCTTGCATTTTTTCTAAATTTTTCCTTTCTTTTTCTAATTTTCCTTTCTGCTTTTCTACATTTTTTTCAGCATTTGAAATTTTCTTTTGCTCTTTTTCAAATTTCTTTTGCTCTTTTTCTAATTTGTCTTGTTTTTTTTCTGCTTCTTTAGCGTCTTTTTTAGCTTTTTCAATCTGATCTTCTGCTTTTTGCTGATCTTTTAAAGCTTGTTTTTCATTCTTTAATTTTTGTTCTAAACGATCTTTTTCAGCAGCATTTTGTTTTTCCAAATCTATAGACTTAGTTTTGATAGAGTCTAGAACAACGGTTGTTGGCGTTTCTTGTGCAAAAAAGTTTTGAAAACTTATGATAAGAATTGCTGTAAATACTAATTTAATTTTCATATTTGTTTGTGTTTAACATTAATTATACAATTACCATTCCAATAAATCGGAATTTAAATTAATTTATAAAATTATGAAAAATAGATTACGTATTAAAATATTTTTGTGTCTAATGATTTCTACATTTATAATTTCTTGCAAACAAGAGGTTGTTGTTAAAGATGATGTATCAATTGAATCAAACGATACAATGCAAAGTAACTTTTCTAATAAAAGTAAAGAAAAATTCGATTTTTTACCAACATCAACATCGCATCAGATTGTAGTGCACGATAATTTTACTTTATCTTATGTTGAAGACAAAGAACAAGCAGAATGGGTTGCCTATGAATTAAAGAGGAATACTTCTCATTATCAAAACTTTGAACGGCCGTTTTTTATTGAAGATGTTAAGGTTAGTTCAGGTTCGGCAGATTGGAGAAATTATAAAAAATCGGGTTATGATAAAGGTCACCTTTGTGCTGCTGCTGATATGAAATTTTCTAAGAAAGCATTTGATGAGACGTTTTTAACATCAAATATTGCTCCGCAAAAACACGATTTTAATGAAGGAATTTGGAATACTTTAGAGCAAAAAGTTAGGTATTGGTCGTCTAAATATGATGGGATTTATGTTGTTACAGGAGGTGTTTTATCCGGTAATTTAAAAACTATCGGTAAAGAAAAAGTGGCAGTTCCAGATTATTTTTATAAAGTATTACTAGATGATTCAAGAGGCGAATATAAGATGATTGGGTTTTTGGTGCCAGCAGTTGATAGTGACCAACCACTTTATGAATTTGTAGTTCCTGTTGATCAAATTGAAAAAATGACTGGAATAGATTTCTTTCCAAAACTGAATGATGCCATAGAAAATAAATTAGAAAAAGCTAATGATTATAAAGGTTGGAGTTTTTAAAAACTTATTGAAAATACCTACCATTCATTAACTTTATTGGCGTCCATTTTTAGGAAAATAAATAACAATATTGTAAAACCCCAAAGTCCAGAACCTCCATAAGAAAAGAAAGGTAACGGAACTCCAATAGTTGGGAAAACTCCAACAACCATTGCTATATTTACAAAGAAGTGAATAAATAAAATTCCGGCGACGCAATAACCATAAACCCTACTGAATTTGGTCTTTTGTCGTTCTGCGAGATAGATTATTCTAAGTATTAAACCAACAAATAAGCCGATTACAAAAATTGAACCTAGAAAACCCCATTCTTCACCAACTGTAGTGAAAATATAATCTGTGTGTTGTTCTGGTACAAATCCTCCTTTTGTTTGTGTACCTTCAAGATATCCTTTTCCGAACCAACCTCCAGATCCAATGGCTATTTCAGATTGATTGGTGTTGTATCCAATACCTTTCATATCGACTTCTTTACCAAGAATAATGTTAAAACGATCGCGGTGGTGTTGCTTAAAAACATTATTAAAAACAAAATTTACCGAAAACGAGAAAGCGGTTATCATTATTAAAAGTATGGCGCTAGCAATAATATTTCGGTCAACCAATCGGCTTCTAAAATAGTTTATTGCAAGTACAATTGTAGTCAAACCAATAACAATAAAAGGATTGTTTGTTGCTAATGTTAGTACAAAAAGAATAATTGCAATAAAACCAGTTAGCAAATACCAACCAGGTAATCCTTCTCTATAAAGAACTACAAAAAAGATACTGTAAATTAAGGCGCTTCCAGGATCGGGTTGAGGCAGGATAAGCATTACAGGAAGAAAAATAACAATTAATGCCTGTATTTGTCGGTTTACATCTTTTAGATTTACTTGAACGTCACTGAGGTATTTAGCAATTGCAAGTGATGTAGCTGCTTTTGCAAATTCTGAGGGTTGAAGAGTAAAGCTTCCAAAACCATACCAGCAGCGTTGTCCTGCAATGGATTTTCCGAATGCAAATAGACCGAGTAAGGATAATAAGGAAACACCAAAAATGATACTGGCATATTTTTCATAAAATTT
>JAIEMH010000203.1 GCA_019752245.1 Flavobacteriaceae bacterium | reverse complement strand
CATCGATACTATCGGAATTTATATTCCAGGCGGAACAGCTCCGCTTTTTTCAACAGTTTTGATGTTGGCAATTCCGGCAAAATTGGCAGGTTGCAAAAACATAATTTTGTGTTCGCCACCAGATAAAAACGGCAACATCAATCCAGCGATTTTGTATGCCGCACAACTGACAGGTGTAACTCAAATGTATAAAGTTGGCGGTATTCAAGCCATTGCAGCGATGACTTTTGGAACCGATGAAATTCCGAAAGTTTCCAAAATATTCGGACCAGGAAATCAATACGTAACTGCTGCCAAACAATATGCGCAACAATTAGGATTAGCTATCGATATGCCAGCTGGACCAAGTGAGTTATTAGTAATTGCTGACGAAACGTGTGATCCAGAATTCGTAGCTTCCGATTTACTTTCGCAAGCCGAACATGGTGGTGATAGTCAAGTAATTTTGGTTACAAATTCAGAAGAAATTGTTTCAAAAGTGACATTAGCTATCGAAAATCAGAAAGCCATTTTACCACGAGAAGCAACGGTAGAGAAAGCATTAGAAAACAGTCGCGCTTTGATATTTGAAGACATTCAAACCGGAATAGAATTCAGTAATTTTTATGCGCCAGAACATTTAATTTTGGCTATTGAAGATGCTGAAAATAAAATCGAATTCATTGAAAATGCTGGTTCGATTTTCATCGGAAATTTCAGTTGTGAAAGTGCTGGAGATTATGCTAGCGGAACGAATCACACCTTGCCAACCAATGGCTATGCTAAAAATTACAGTGGCGTTTCGTTAGACAGTTTTGTAAAGAAAATTACGATTCAAAAATTAACATCGCAAGGTATTCAAAATCTTGGTCCAACAATAGAAATTATGGCTGCTGCAGAACAATTAGACGCACACAAAAACGCAGTTTCCATCCGATTAAAAAAATTACAAAATGGATAATATCACTAATTTAATTCGAAAAAATATTCTCTCGCTTACGCCTTACTCAAGTGCGCGCGATGAGTACAAAAGCAATGAAGGCATCTTTTTGGATGCGAATGAAAATCCGTTTGGGAAATTAAATCGATATCCTGATCCATACCAATGGCGCTTGAAACAAATTTTAAGCAGTCAGAAAAAAGTGGGAATTGAAAACATATTAATTGGTAATGGAAGTGACGAAATCATTGATTTGGTCCAACGTGTTTTTTGCGAACCGAATCAAGACCAAATCATCATTTGTCCACCAACGTATGGCATGTATGAAGTGTATGCGAACATCAATAATTTAAATATAATTTCGATTCCATTAACCGAAGATTTTCAGTTGAATACCGAAGCGATTTTAGCTCAAAATGCCAAAATTTTGTACTTGTGTTCGCCAAATAATCCGACAGGAAATTCACTAGAAAACTTAGAATACATCATAGAAAATTTTAATGGAATTGTGTTTTTAGACGAAGCGTATATCGACTTTAGCGAGCAACAGTCTTTAGTTTCTAAAATCAAACAATTTTCAAATTTAATTGTTTCACAAACCTTCAGTAAAGCGCGAGGTTTGGCAGCAGTTCGAGTTGGAATTGCTTATGCAAATGAAACTATAATTTCAGTGATGAGTAAGGTAAAACCGCCTTATAATGTGAGTCAATTGAATCAAGAAGCTGCGGTACAATCACTAGCTAGCGATGACGAATTTAAATCGAATGTACAACTGATAAAATCGGAACGTGAGTTGCTGAAACAATCACTTTTAGCATTGGATTTTGTTATTAAAATTTATCCTTCAGATGCTAATTTTTTATTGGTCGAAATGGAAAATGCAACAGCCATTTACAACAGTTTAATCGAGCAACAAATTATTACACGCAATCGAAGTTCGGTAGTTGAAAACACCATTCGAATTACCATTGGAACACCAAGAGAAAACCAACAATTAGTCTACGCATTACAATTAGTTACATCATGAAAAAAGTTTTATTTATAGACAGAGATGGCACGTTAATCATCGAGCCACCAATCGATTATCAAGTCGATAGTTTGGAAAAATTGGAGTTTTATCCACAGGTTTTTCAGTATTTATCACGAATCGCTAAAGAACTCGATTATGAGTTGGTCATGGTAACCAATCAAGACGGAATGGGAACCGATTCGTTTCCTGAAAACACGTTTTGGCCAGCACAAAATAAAATGATGAAAGCATTTGAAAACGAAGGAATTCAATTTTCGGATGTTATTATTGACGTTTCGTTTCCAAAGCAAAATTTGCCAACAAGAAAACCCGGAACTGCTTTATTGCAACAGTACATTAAAGGTAATTACGATTTAAAAAATTCCTTCGTAATTGGAGATAGAGTTACTGATATTCAACTCGCAGAAAACTTAGGAAGTCAATCAATTTTTATTTCTGCTTCAGCAAATGAACGAGCTACTTTATCAACGACATCTTGGGAAACCATTTATCAATTTTTAAAAGAGCAACCTCGAGTTGGAAAACTTATCCGCAAGACAAAAGAAACCGAAATTGCAGTCGAAATAAATTTAGATGGAAGCGGAAAAAGCAACATCAGCACTGGTTTAGGGTTTTTTGATCACATGTTAGACCAAATTGCCAAACACGGAAACATCGATTTGAACATTAATGTAAATGGCGATTTGTATGTTGACGAACACCACACCATTGAAGATGTCGGAATTGCTTTAGGCGACGTTTTTGCACAAGCTTTGGGTTCTAAAAAAGGCATTACTCGTTACGGTTTTTTATTGCCAATGGACGATTGTTTGTCGCAAGTTGCCATAGATTTTGGCGGTCGATCGTGGTTGGTTTGGGATGCAAAATTCAGCAGAGAAAAAATTGGAGAAATGCCAACCGAAATGTTTTCACACTTTTTTAAATCGTTTTGTGATGGCGCCAAATGCAATTTAAACATCAAAAGTGAAGGCGAAAACGAGCACCACAAAATAGAATCCATTTTTAAAGCCTTTGCAAAAGCAATAAAAATGGCAGTTCAAAAAGACGGAACAAACGGCATACCAAGCACAAAAGGAATCCTATGATAGCAATTGTAAAATATAACGCTGGCAACATTACTTCGGTGAAAAACGCCGTCGAACGATTGGGTTATTCTTGCGTCGTAACCGATGATGAAACGATTTTGAAACAAGCCGAAAAAGTAATTTTTCCTGGTGTTGGCGAAGCTAGTTCGGCGATGAACTATCTTAAAGAAAAAGGTTTGGATGAAGTAATCAAAAATTTGACTCAACCGGTTTTAGGAATTTGCCTTGGCCAACAATTATTATGTAAATTTTCGGAAGAAGGAAACACAGAATGCTTAGGAATTTTTGAAGCAACTGTAAAGAAATTTGAACCCAAATTAAAAGTACCACACATGGGTTGGAACAATATTTCAGCATTGAATTCAGAATTGTATAACGGAATTTCAGCCGATGAAAATTTCTATTTTGTACACAGTTTTTATGCCGAAATCAGTAAAGAAACCACAGCCGTTTGCGATTATATTGTTCCGTTTGGTGCTTCGATGCAAAAGGATAATTTCTACGCCACACAATTTCATCCAGAAAAATCATCGAATGTAGGCGAACAACTTTTACTAAACTTTTTGAAATCATGAGAATAATTCCAGCAATAGACATCATCAACGGAAAATGCGTCCGATTGACCAAAGGCGATTATGCCACGCAAAAAATATATAACGAAAATCCATTGGAAGTTGCCAAATATTTCGAAGATAACGGAATCCAATATTTGCATTTAGTGGATTTGGATGGAGCAAAATCCAACCAAATTGTCAATCACAAGGTATTATATCAAATTGCTACAAAAACTAATTTGAAAATCGATTTTGGTGGTGGATTGAAACAGCGAAATGATTTAGAAATAGCTTTTGAAAATGGAGCCAACCAAATTACTGGTGGAAGTATTGCTGCGAAAAATCCAATCGAATTTTTAGAATGGTTGACTGAATTTGGAAGCGATAAAATCATTTTAGGTGCCGATTGTTTAAATAGAAAAATTGCCACTCATGGTTGGTTAGAAACTTCAGAATTGGATGTTGTAGATTACATTTCAGATTACGTTTCAAAAGGAATTTCAACAGTTATTTGTACCGATATTTCAAAAGACGGAATGCTTCAAGGAACGTCTAATGAATTGTATTCTAATATTTTAGAAAAGACAAAAGTCAACTTAATCGCAAGTGGTGGTGTT
Source organism: Flavobacteriaceae bacterium (assembly GCA_019752245.1). Classification (GTDB taxonomy): domain Bacteria; phylum Bacteroidota; class Bacteroidia; order Flavobacteriales; family Flavobacteriaceae; genus Flavobacterium. The sequence continues at coordinate 5,326 of JAIEMH010000203.1, read as the reverse complement.
ACAACGATTTCCGATTTAGAACTTTTAAAAACTATTGGATGCGAAGGTGCCATCATCGGAAAAGCATTGTATGAAGGAACAATAAAAATCGAAAACTTACGCGAATTATGTTAAAGAAAAGAATCATTCCGTGTTTGGATATCAAAGATGGACGCGTAGTAAAAGGCGTTCAATTTTTGGAACTGAAAGATGCTGGAAATCCAGTGGAATTAGCTTCGTTTTATTCAAAAAATGGAGCAGACGAATTGGTGTTTTTAGACATTAGTGCAACCTTAGAAAAACGAAAAACATTAGCCGAAATGGTAACGCAATTGTCAAAGGAAATCAATATTCCGTTTACCGTTGGCGGCGGAATTCAATCGGTTGAAGATGCTAGATTATTGTTACAATCTGGTGCTGATAAAGTGAGTATCAATTCGGCTGCCGTTTTGAATCCGGAATTGATTACGCAAATTTCAGATGCTTTTGGAAGTCAGAGTTTGGTGGTTGCGATTGACATCAAAAAATTAGAAAATGATTGGTACGTTTTCATAAAAGGCGGAACAGAATCAACAGGGATTTTAGCTATTGATTGGGCGAAAAAAGTAGAAGAATTAGGCGCTGGAGAATTACTAATAACTTCAATGAACAACGATGGTTCCAAAGATGGATTTGCATTAGAAATTACAAATGAAATTAGTAAAGTGGTTTCTATTCCAGTTATTGCTTCAGGTGGTGCAGGAACTTCGCAGCATTTTATAGACTTATTTACCAAAACTGAAGTCAGCGCCGGATTAGCAGCCAGCATTTTTCACTTTAATGAAGTGCCGATTTCCGAATTAAAAAACGTTTTAAAAACTCAAAATATTCCCATCAGATGAATGAAGATTTCTCAAAAAACAACGGATTAATTCCAGTAATTATACAAAATAACGAAACGCAACAAGTTTTAATGTTGGGTTACATGAACGAAGAAGCATTGCAAAAAACACAAGAAGAAAAGGTAGTTACTTTTTTTAGTAGAAGCAAAAATCGTTTATGGACGAAAGGTGAATCGTCTGGAAATTTTCTAAAAGTAGTTTCCATAAAAGAGGATTGCGATGAAGATGCGTTGCTTATTCAAGTCATTCCAAACGGACCAACATGCCACAACGGAACGACTTCTTGTTTTGCAACAGAACCACAAATCTCTTTTCTTAACGAATTGGAAAACGTCATTGAAAATCGCATTGCAAACCCAAGTTCAGAATCGTATGTTGCCTCACTTTTTCAAAAAGGAATCAACAAAATGGCCCAAAAAGTTGGTGAAGAAGCTGTGGAATTAGTAATTGAAGCCAAAGACGATAATCAAGATTTGTTTATTGGAGAAGCTGCTGATTTGTTGTTTCATTATCTTATTTTGCTTCAAGCTAAAAATTTGAAATTAAATGATATCGAACAAGAATTAATGCGTCGTATGAAAAAATAATGAGCTCAAACAAATGTTAAAATTTAAAAAATAATGCAATTGACTCAAAATAATTCAATACGTTTGTACCAATTATGATGAACAAGATACAAAATACAAATTGGTGGCACATGACTAACTCCGTTTTTGGAATTGGTTGGTAACTGCTATTTGTACTTTTCTACAATATTGTTAAACCCACTTTTCCAAGTGGGTTTTTTTTATGTCTAATTTTTCTCAAAAAATCAATTATCATGTTATATAATTTTCAAACCAAAGTAATCAAAACCCTGAGCGACACACATACGCCAGTTGGTTTGTATTTAAAAATTCGGGATCAGTTTTCTAATAGTTTTCTCTTGGAAAGCTCTGATTATAAAAGCAAAGAAAACAGCTATTCTTATATTTGTTTAGATCCAATTGCTTCATTTATTGCTGATGTAAATCAAACCACAATCACTTTTCCGGATAAAAAAACTATTGTAAAACCGACTCCAGACATTGAAATTGCTACTGAGTTAAATCAGTTTTCAAAATCATTTTCCGTGTCCGATTTAAACCTCGGATTTGAGACTTTAGGATTGTTTGGCTACACAAGTTATGATGCAATTCCGTTGTTTGAAGACATTACTTTTACCAACAATGATTTCGATTTACCTCTAATTCAATACCATTTATTTCGTTATACAATCGTCTTCAATCACTTCAATAACGAACTCTTTTTGTTAGAACATTTGCAAGAAAATGAAGTTTCTAATTTGGATAAAATTCAGGAGATCATCAACAATCGTTCGGTGACACAATTCAAATTTTCACTTCAAAATGAAGAAGAATCTAATTTCACTAACGAAGATTTTTTAGAAGCAATTAAAAAAGGTCAAGAACATTGTTTTGTTGGAGATGTGTTTCAAATTGTGCTTTCTAGAAAATACAAACAGCAATTTAAAGGTGACGAATTCAATGTGTACAGAGCGTTGCGTTCCATCAATCCGTCTCCGTATTTGTTCTATTTTGATTATGGAAATTTCAAATTGTTTGGTTCTTCACCCGAAGCACAACTGACCATAAACGACCAAAAAGCCATCATCAATCCGATTGCTGGAACGTTCAAACGAACAGGAAACGATACGGAAGACGCACTTTTAGCCGAAGCACTTTTAGCCGATCCAAAGGAAAATGCCGAACACATTATGTTAGTCGATTTGGCAAGAAACGACTTGAGCAAATCCAGTAAAAAAGTCGTTGTTGAGAGTTTTAAAAAAATCGAATATTACTCGCACGTGATTCACATGGTTTCTAAAGTTAGTGCCGAATTACAAGCCGAATACAATCCAATCCAAATTTTGGGTGACACTTATCCTGCCGGAACTTTATCTGGCGCACCAAAACACAAAGCGATGCAATTAATCGATCAATACGAACCACAATCACGCGGATTTTATGGCGGAACGGTTGGAATAATCGGACTCAATGGCGGATTTAATCACGCGATTTTTATTCGTTCGTTCGTAAGTAGAAACAATCAATTGACGTATCAAGCAGGTTGCGGAATTGTAACAAAATCAGATGTTAACAGTGAATTGAATGAAGTAGAAACTAAACTTTCGGCACTTCGAAAAGCGATTCAATTGGCTCAAAATATATAATTATGAAAGTATTAGTAGTAGATAATTACGATTCGTTTGTGTACAATATTGTGCATTTGCTTTATGAAATTGGTGTCGCAGAAATTGATATCGTAAAAAACGATCAACTCGATTTTTCGTATATCAATCAGTACGATAAAATAGTGCTTTCGCCTGGACCAGGAATTCCGAAAGACGCCGGAATGATGCCAAAGTTACTCGCCGAATTCGCTTCCACCAAAAGCATACTCGGAATTTGTCTCGGTCATCAAGCCATTGCCGAACATTTTGGAACTGATTTAATCAATCTGGCAGCACCACTTCACGGAGTTGCCTCGGATATTGAAATTGTAAAAGACGATTATTTATTTGAAAATCTTCCGAAACATTTTAAGATTGGACATTATCATTCTTGGGTAGTTTCTGAGGCGATTTCAGATGATTTAGAAATTCTTGCAAAAGACGAATTAGGAAATATCATGGCGATAAAACACAAAAAACACGATGTCCGCGGATTGCAATTTCATCCTGAATCAATTCTCACAGAAAATGGAAAAACGATACTTACTAATTGGATAAATAATTAAAATGAAAACAATATTAGAACCTTTATTCAAACATAAAACCCTAACGAAAGACGAAGCCAAACAAGTGCTTACCGACATCGCTTTAGGGAAATACAACCCAAGTCAGATTGCTTCTTTTTTGACGGTTTTTATAATGCGAAATATTACGCTGGATGAACTTTTAGGATTTAGAGAAGCGTTGTTGAACTTGTGTCATAAAATCGATTTGTCAGCTTACAATCCGATGGATGTTTGTGGAACTGGCGGCGATGGAAAAAATACGTTTAACATTTCAACTCTGACTTCTTTTGTAGTTGCTGGTGCAGGAATTCCAGTGGCGAAACATGGAAATTATGGCGTTTCTTCCATTTCTGGTTCGTCCAATGTTTTAGAAACTTTGGGAGTTGTTTTTCAAACCGAAGAAAGTATTTTGAAACAACAAATTGAAGAAACCAATATTTGTTTTTTACACGCGCCATTGTTTCATCCAGCCATGAAAGCCGTTGGTCCGATTCGTAAAGAATTAGGTATTAAAACCTTTTTTAACATGCTTGGACCATTAGTAAATCCTGCCTTTCCAAAAGTTCAAATGACTGGCGTTTTTAGTTTAGAATTGGCGCGAATGTATCAGTATTTGTTGCAAGAAGAAAACAGTCAATACACTGTAATTTATGGTTTGGATGGTTTTGACGAAGTAACACTGACCGATAAAACCAAGTTGATTACAAATACAGGCGAACGTTTTATAGAAGCCAAAGATTTTGGTTTGAAAAATGTAGCATTTTCTGAATTGTATGGAGGCGAAACTTTAGAAGAAGCAGCAGCAATTTTTACTACAATTATTGACGGAAAAGGAACTGAATCGCAAAACAATGTAGTTCTGGTAAATGCCGCTTTGGCGATACAAACGTATCATCCTAATCTGAATTTTGAAGAAGCATATGATCAAGCGAAAGAATCACTTTTCGGATTGAAAGCCAAAAATTCGTTTAACCGATTAAAAGAAATTCAATGAATATTTTAGATACAATAAAAGCACAGAAATTAAAAGAAGTTGCCAATTTAAAAGCGCAATTTTCTACTTCATTTTTAGAAGAACAACCGTTGTTTAATTCTGCAACGCATTCTTTGAGAAAAGCTATTGAAAGTTCGGTTACTGGCGGAATTATTGCCGAATTCAAAAGAAAATCTCCTGCTAAAGGCAACATAAATTTGGATGCCAATGTGGTTGAAGTGACGCAAGGTTATGCCAATGCAACCGTTTCTGGATTATCGGTTTTGACAGATGTAGATTTTTTTGGAGCAAGAACTAACGACTTTGAATTGGCGCGAAAAAACAACACCATTCCGATGTTGCGAAAGGATTTTATGGTCGATGAATACCAGATAATTCAATCGAAAGCGATGGGCGCGGATGTGATTTTGTTGATTGCTAAAATTTTGACCAAAAAACAAATGCAATCGTATACCAATTTAGCGCACGAATTAGGAATGGAAGTTTTTCTGGAAACTCAAAATGAAGAAGAAATTTTGGAAAACATGGATTTGAATTTTGATTTAATCGGAATTAATAATCGCAATTTAAATTCGTTTGAAGTTTCCGTTGAAAACAGTATAAAATTGGCGCAATTATTACCTAAATCGAGTATTAAAATTGCTGAAAGTGGTATCAATTCTTTAGAAACAATTCAACTTTTGCAAGCCAATGG
>JAIEMH010000279.1 GCA_019752245.1 Flavobacteriaceae bacterium | reverse complement strand
AGGAGAAAACGGAACCGGAAAATATGTAATGGCAAACTACATTCACCAACAATCGGAACGTAAAAATAACACTTTTATGGCTGTTGATTTAGGTTCGTTGAGCGATTCTATTTTTGAAAGCGAATTGTTTGGTTATGCAAAAGGTGCGTTTACCGATGCAAAAATGGATACGCCAGGACGATTTGAAATGGCACAAAACGGAACCATTTTTCTGGATGAAATAGGTAATGTTCCGTTGCATTTGCAGTCTAAATTGTTGCAAGTAATTCAAACGAAAACGGTTACTAGATTAGGAGAATCGAAACCTAGACCTTTGAATGTTAGGATTATTACCGCAACAAATTTGAATTTGAAACAAGAAGTTTCAGATAAAAATTTTCGAGAAGATTTGTATTACCGAATCAATACTATGGAAATTATTTTGCCTCCGCTTCGAGAACGATTGGAAGATAAAATTCCGTTAGCGCAATTTCTTCTGCAAAAAATGATAGATAAATACGATCGAAATGATGTTGTTTTTGAGGAATCAGCTTTAACTAAAATTCAGCAACACGCTTGGAACGGAAATATCCGTGAGATGGAAAACAGAATTGAACGAGCTATAATTTTGTGTGAAAACAATTCTATATCAGCTTCCGATTTGGATTTGGATGAAATCACTTCGTACGACAAAAGTAATGACGACTTACAACTTTCTGATATTGAAAAAAACACCATCGAAAAAGTATTAGCAAAAAACAATCAGAACATCAGTAAATCGGCAGAAGAATTGGGATTATCAAGAGCATCGCTATATCGAAGAATGGAAAAATATAACATTAGCAATTAATACTATGTTTCAATCTTTAAAAATTTACAACCAGCTTTTCATAAGATTACTCGTGATTCTTGTTGGCGTTGTACTAAGTTTTTATCTACTTCAAAAAGGTTTGATTTATAGTGCTGTTTTTTCATTTTTTGTGGTTGTTTTGTTGGTATTTGAATTGTATCAGTATTTAAAAAATGCTTTTTTGTTATACGATAAAACGATTTTAGCAATTTTACAAAATGACTTTTCTGCAGATTTTTCTAAACATAAATCTTTTAAAAACTATGCTACGCTTTTCAAATTATATGATACTCTGAAGCACAAGCAAAACGATCAGGTGTCTAAAGACATTATTTATAGTTCGATTTTAAACAATATCGAAACCGGAATTTTAATCCTTCAAAAAGAAGAAAACGATTGGAACATTTTTTTAATGAACGAGTATTTCTCCAAGCATTTTACGGTTCCAAAAGTATCAAAATGGAGTTATTTACGAAATCAGTTGCCGTCACTTTGCGGTATTATTGAAGAGCAGAATTTTGAGGAAATTAAGACGTCTTTGCAAATTAGAGTCAACAATCAAGATACGCAAACCTTTGTAATGCAATCTTCTAGAAGCAAGACTTTTAATCAAGATTATTATATTGTACTGCTCGATTCCATCCAAAAAGTAGTTGAAAAAACCGAAAAAGAAGCTTGGGTAAATTTGATGAAAGTCATTTCGCACGAGTTATTGAATTCGCTTACGCCAATTCGTTCGTTATCGCAAAATTTACAGGAATTGGTTCAGCAAGAATCGCTTTCGCAAGAAGATTTGGAAGACATGAAACAAAGCGTTTTTACCATGTTAAACCGAAGCGACCATTTGCAGAAATTTGTAGAAAGCTACCGAAAATTAGCAATGCTTCCAACTCCAAAAAAAGAAAGAGTCGAATTATCGCAATTAATTGAAACTACTTTGCAATTGATGGCGCCATTATTTAAGCAAGAGAAAATCAAGGTTTCTAATACAATTACATTCAATAGATGGTTGACGATTGATAAAAACCAGATGGAACAAGTGCTTATAAATTTACTTACAAATAGTATTTATGCACTTTCTGACCAAGTGGAAAAGCAAATTATAATCGCTGCAGAATTAAAAGAAAAACGCATTTTTATAACCATAACCGATACTGGAAACGGAATTGACACCGAAATTGAAGACAAGGTTTTCCTTCCGTTTTTTACCACACGAAAAGAAGGCGCAGGAATTGGATTGACACTATCTAAAAGTATTGTTGAAGCGCATGGTGGTTATTTGGCATTTCAGAAAGATGGTGACAAAACTAGTTTTGTGATTTGTTTGGTTGAGTAAATCATTCTTCCATTTCCGGAGTCCAAAAATGTTTTTCAAAATCTACAATCTGATTATCGACCACTTTTATTCCTTCGTTTTCTAACAATTGCTGCATAAGATTAGTTCCATCAAAATGCATTTTTCCTGTCAACAATCCTTTTCTGTTTACGACTCTGTGCGCTGGAACATCTTCTAAATTATGACTTGCGTTCATTGCCCAACCAACCATTCGTGCGGATTTTGCCGTTCCAAGACATTTTGCAATTGCACCGTAAGACGTAACTTTTCCTTCTGGAATTTGTCGCGCTATTGCATAAACACGCTCAAAGAAATTATCGTTTTTGGTTTCATTTTTTTTCAAAATGATTACTTTAAATAAAACTTTAGAATATTAAATAAGGTCAATAATGCCACAACTCCAGTAATGGTACCTATCATTTTATTCATATTGTTTATTAGATAATCTGCTTTGGTTTTCATTTTATTAAAAAATACTACATAAAAATAAAAAACAGCAAATGAACCAGCCACAACACCAGTAACCAAACAATAGATTGGCAATGGCTCAAAGGCAAAAACATTATAAGACGCCATTGCAACACTTATTAAAACATAATACGGAATTGGAAAGAAATTAATAGCCGAAATTACCATACCCATAAAAAAACGACTGCGTTTGCTTTTAACAGTGAGGTTTTCTTTCAGCTCAGGCTTTTTAGCAAATTTCAAGAAATAAATGGTTAATGCTATAAAAATAAAAAGTCCAATTTCACGAAGTAGAATCAATACTTCTTGATGTTTGTCAATGTATTGCGCAAAAATTACAGATATATACGTTTGAAAATAAATGACCAATAAAGCACCCAAAACAAAAATCAAAGCTCGTTTCTTTCCGTCAACTAAACTGACTTTTGCAGCTGTCATGTTTATTAATCCTGGCGGAATAACCCCAACAACTGCTGACAAAAACCCGAAGAAAAACGGAAGAAACAAATTCATCTATTTGATTTTAAAACGAATATACGTAATTGCTTTGTTAACTTCCAAATATTGATTCTCGTAAAATGTTTGAATTTCAGTTACTTCACTTGGTGAACCTTCATTTTTGTATACGTTGTGATTGGCATATAAAACTTCGTGACCTTCTCCATGCAATAATCCTAGAGTGTAACCATGCATAAATTCGGAATCGGTTTTAAGGTTTACAACACCATTTGGTTTTAGTATTTTTTTATACAATTGTAGAAATTCTGAATTGGTCATTCGGTGCTTTGTACGTTTGTATTTTATTTGTGGATCTGGAAAAGTAATCCAAATTTCGTCAATTTCATGATCGGCAAAAATAAAGTTAATTAGCTCAATTTGAGTCCTTACAAAAGCTACATTGCGCATTCCTTCATCGACAGCTGTCTTTGCACCACGCCAAAATCGAGCACCTTTTACATCGATGCCGACATAATTAGCATTTGGGTTTCTTTGGGCCAAACCAATAGAATATTCGCCTTTTCCGCAACCTAATTCTACAATTATAGGATTGTCATTTTTGAAAAAATCGCTGTTCCATTTTCCTTTTAAAGGAAATTCACCGCCTACTACTTCTTCTCTTGTTGGTTGAAAAACATTTTCGAATGTTTCGTTTTCCTTAAATCTTTTTAACTTATTTTTACTTCCCACGACTAAAATTAATGTTTTGGCAAAATTAAGGAAATATATAAGACCACAATTAGTTTTATCTTGCCAATTCAAAACTTAATAGAATCGTAACAAATGACATTGACTAATTCTGATAAAAATATTCTTATTGCTCCATTAAACTGGGGTTTAGGCCATGCTACACGCTGTATTCCTATTATTCGTGAATTAGAAAATAATGGATTTAATCCGATAATTGCATCCGATGGTGTTGCACTTTCTTTGCTTAAAAAGGAATTTCCTCATTTATTAGCGTTAGAATTACCTTCGTATAACATAGAATATGCTAAAAAAGCAGAAGATTTTAAGTGGAAACTTTTAAAAAATAGTCCGAAAACAATAAACGCAATTTTTTCTGAAAAAAAACTAGTAAAAAATTGGGTAAAAGAATACAATCTTTGCGGCATAATTTCAGACAATCGTCTTGGTGTTCATAACAAAAAAATTCCATCCGTTTTTATTACGCATCAACTTACTGTTTTATCTGGAAAAACAACTTGGATATCGAGCAAATTGCACCAACATTTTATAAGAAAATTTAATGAATGTTGGATTCCAGATGAGAAAGAAATTCCCAATTTGTCAGGTAAATTAGGTCATTTAAAAGATTCCAACCTCAACTTGAAATATATTGGCGTCTTGAGTAGATTGCAGAAACAAGAACTTCCTATTGCATATCAACTAATGGTAATTCTTTCTGGACCAGAACCACAAAGAACATTACTAGAAGAAAAACTGATAAACGAACTTAAGAATTATAAAGAAAAAGTAGTTTTTATTAAAGGCAAAGTAGAAACCGAACAAAAACAAGATGTAAAGAACAACATTACTTTCTATAATTATATGCAAACCGAGCAATTGGAAAAAACTTTTAATGAAAGTGAAATAGTACTTTGTAGATCTGGTTACACCACAGTTATGGACTTGGTTAAACTAGAAAAGAAAGCCTTTTTTATTCCAACTCCAGGTCAATTTGAGCAAGAATATTTGGCTAAAAAATACAAAAGAGAAGGATTGGTTCCAACTGCAAAACAAGATAAATTTAAATTGGAAGATTTACTTGCTGTTCCGTTATATGCAGGATTACCAAAAATAAAATCGGCGCTAAATTGGAAGCAATTATTTTTGCTTTTCGAGCGTGAATGAAAACTCAGAACCTTTATGAAATTCACTTTCTACATAAATTTTTTCGTCATGACCTTCAATAATATGCTTAACTATTGAAAGTCCTAATCCAGAACCACCTTCGCTACGAGCACCACTTTTATCAACTCTAAAGAAACGCTCAAAAAGTCTTGGTATATTATTACTTTCAATTCCTTCTCCGTTATCGCGAACGCGAACTATAATTTTGTTTTTTACTAAATCTTCTACAGAGACTTCGGTTGTACCATTTTCTTTTCCATACTTTATTGAATTAACAATTAAGTTAGTTATCACTTGTTGGATTTTATCTTTGTCACCAAAAACATTTATTTGCTTGTTGTACTTTCTATCAAACATTAAAATAATATTCTTTTTATCGGCTTGCATTTCTAATAAATCAAATACATTTTGAATGACTTCAATTATGTTAAAAGTAGTGAAGTCTAAATTTAAATCACCCATTTCTAGTTTAGAAATCATGTCTAAATCTTCTACAATATAAATTAATCGTTCTACGCCTTTCTCTGCTCTTTCAAGATATTTTTTACGCAAATCTTTATCTTTCATTGCGCCATCAAGTAAAGTAGAAAGATAACCTTGAACTGTAAACAAAGGCGTCTTTAATTCGTGCGAAACATTTCCCATAAACTCACGACGGTATTCTTCACGAACTTTTAATGTTTCAATTTCGAGTTTTTTGTCTGTGGCAAACTTTTTAACTTCTCTAGTTAATGTTGCCATATCGGTAGTTATGGGTTGACTTCTTAAGGTTGTAGAATCTAACAACGAAACATCATCGTATATTTTTTTTACCCTTCTATAAATAAAGTGCTCTACTCTATATTGCAATACAAAAAAAGCAAAAGTGTAGATTGAAATAGCAAATAAAGAACAAAACTGCCAAGAAAAAGTAAAGAAGAAGCACAATAAAATTGCAATTAAACTAGTAGAAAATAGTGTAATATAGGATGCAGAAATTATTGCAAATCGATATGATTTTTTAAAAATAATTGACATTGTAGAATTGTATTCGATATTGTACCGATTGAATCAGTCGCTAATGTAGTAATTTGTGTTTTAAACTTCAAATTTATATCCAACACCTTTGATTGTTTTGAATAAATCTTCGCCAATTTTTTCACGAAGTTTTCTAATATGCACATCTATTGTTCGTCCGCCAACAATAACTTCATTACCCCAAACTTTATCAAGAATTTCTTCTCTTTTAAATACTTTTCCGGGCTTAGAAGCTAATAGATAAAACAATTCAAATTCTTTTCTTGGAAGCACAATTTCTCTACCTTCCATGTTAATTTTATATTCTTCACGATTAATTTCAATTCCGCCAACGTTAAGGTTTTCGCTTGACCCAGAATCGTCTTTAAGCCTTCTTAACAATGCCTTTACCTTACTTACTAATAATTTTGGCTTAATTGGTTTTGCAATATAATCATCTGCACCTGCATCAAAACCTGCTACTTGAGAATAATCTTCACTTCTAGCAGTTAAAAAAGTAATTATAGTATTACTCAATTCAGGAATTTTTCTAATATTTTCACAAGCTTCCATTCCGTCCATTTCTGGCATCATAACATCCATTATAATTAACTGCGGACGTTCTTTCTTGGCCATTGCAATAGCTTCTTTACCATTAGATGCTGTAACAATTTTAAATCCTTCTTGCGACAAATTATAACCTACAATTTCCAAGATATCTTGTTCATCATCAACCAATAAAATCTTAATGTCTTTTTTCTTCATAATGCAACTATTTCTTTGTTTGCGAATGTAAATATAGCACTTTATCGCATATCATGTAGGCTTTAAAATGAGTTAACAGTAATTTAATGTCTTAACATTTAGGTAATGATTACTAAACTTAATCATAAATTATGAATAACTTGAACTTTACAAAGCAATACGTTCTTTGCACAGAATTTTAACGACACACACAAAATGAAATTTAGATTAATTTTAATAACATTACTTATTAGTACACTATCATTTGCACAAAGCAAAGGAACAATATCTGGTGTAATTACTGACAAAGATATGAACAATGCTCCAATTGCTTTTGCTAACGCGGTAATAAAAGGAACAAGCGTTGGTGCTACAACAGATGAAAAAGGAAAATACTCATTAAAAGTTGATCCAGGAAATTATACCTTAGTATTGAGTTTTATTGGTTATGAATCTGTAGAGATTCCAGTAACAGTTAAAGCAAATGAAACACTTACAGTAAATAAGGCTTTAGGTTCTGGAGCATACAAGCTGGAAGATGTTGTTATTCAAAAAACTACAAACAGAGAAAAAGAAACTGCTTTATTACTAGAACAGAAAAAAGCTGTAGAGATAAAACAAAGTATTGGCGCGCAAGAAATGTCAAGAAAAGGAGTTAGCGATGTAGAAGAAGGTTTGACTAAAATTACCGGAATTACTAAAGTTGGTTCAAGAGGAATTTTCGTAAGAGGATTGGAAGATCGTTACAATAGCTTGTTGGTTAATGATCTTGCCGTTCCATCTAACAGTCCGTTCAAAAAAATCATACCGTTAGATTTATTTCCAACAGATATTGTGAGCGTAATTGATGTATACAAAACCTTTAATCCTAATATTTACGGAGATTTTGCAGGAGGAACATTCAACATTACAACTTCTAAAGGAGGAAGCAAAAGCATTACAAAACTTAATGTTGGCGTAGGTTATACCACAGATAATAATCTTTCGGATTTTAATATCGATGCTGATTCCAATACTACAAAAGGATTCTTTGGACTTGGCGGAAAAGACAGGAAATTTCCATCAGTATTTGGTTCGACTCCTTCTAATATGACCTTGTCTAGTACTCAATCTTTAAAGTCTTTCAAAAATGGTTTTGATGTTAGTTCAACTCAGAGTCCTCTAAACTCAAGTATTGGACTTTTGCATTCAGAAAAATTCAGTTTTAAGAATAATGCTAAATTTTCTTATTTGTTATCGTTGAATTTTGATAACAGCTACACTATTCGAAAAGGAGCAGAAAGAACCATTCAGGGAAGTAATAGCGAAATATTTTACAACAATAACTTTCAGAGTTCTGAATACAGATATAAAACAAACACATCAGCTTTAATTGGGCTAAATTATAAATCGGATAGATTTGAACTTTCGTCAAATACATTTTATCTTAGAAACACTGAAAATTCAATAAAAGACCAGTTTGGTGTTCAAGGAAATCAGGTAAATAATCCAAATTATTTAATCAGAACCAATCAACTGGATCAATCTGACTATCTAACAACGCAACTTTTGGGTAAATACTTCATTACAGCTGACAAAAATCAGTCCATAAAAGGTGGTATTTCCTATTCTAAAACGGTTTTCGCACAGCCTGACAGAAAATTCTTTGGTGGAACTTTAGAAGATAACGGAGAAATTTATACTTCTTACACAGGAAATAATTTCTTACGTCAGTATTTAGACATTAACGGAAATTTTTACTTTTCTGGACTTGGAGAATATAATCTTAAATTTGGAAATAAAGATAAGAAAGATGAAGTAACGGTTGGTTTCAATGCTTATTCAACCGAAACACAGTCTTCTTACCGATTTGTTTCTGTAGTTTCATCAAATTATCCTTCGTTCTCAACAAATCTCAACAATATTGATTCTACTATTAATGCTGATCTTGCTGCTGGAAATTTCAATTTCAGAGAAAGCTCTAACGCTCAGTACAAGGTAAAATTATTTGAATACACTTCGGCAGGATTTGCAAATTTACTACTCCATTTTGGTAATAAATGGGAAATCAATGGTGGTTTAAGATTTGAAAAAAACTACAAGGAAACAAAATACAGACAGAATGGTTCATTTGATCAGCCATTTACAAAAGACAAAAAAGACAATATGTATTTTCTTCCTTCTCTAAACCTGAAATACGCAATGAATGAAAAAACGAATTTCAGATTTGCAGCAGGAAAAACATACACACGTCCGGTAATTATGGAATCATTCCCAATAGAATACATTAATGCCGACGGAACAGCAACAAGAGGTAACAAGGATTTAAAAAACAGCGACAATTACAATATTGACCTGAAATATGAGGTTTTCCCAACAAATAAAGAAATATTAGCAGTTGGGATTTTTGGAAAAAGAATCGAAAATCCTATTGAAAGAACATTTCAGGCGAATGCTGCAAATGGACTTATTACAACATTTATAAATTCTGATGAAGCAACATTAGTTGGTGCAGAAGTAGAACTTATCTATGATTTTGCAAGAATAAGCAAAAACTTATCCGATTTCTCTTTAGGATTTAACACGTCATTGATGCATACCAATGTAAAATCATCAAACACTTCAGAAACACATCAAGACAGAGAACTTCAAGGTGCTTCAAAATGGATTATAAATTCTGACTTAAAATACCAGTTCAAACTGAGCAAAGAATGGAGCAATACAGTTTCTCTAGTATATTCTGTTTTTGGAAAAAGAATTTTCAGTTGCGGAGAGGGGTGCAAAAAAAATTGCCGAGATTTGATTAGGCGGGGGGTGGACGTAAGTCCCCTGATTTTTGATTTCTGGGGGTAGAAAGAATCAGGGGGCTTACGCGAC
>JAIEMH010000090.1 GCA_019752245.1 Flavobacteriaceae bacterium | reverse complement strand
GTAAGGTGGATTGGTTTTCTTCAACTTGTTGATAACGTTTTCTAGGGATTATAAAATGAAAACATAAAAAAATACTTATTGTCAGATTTGTCAAAATTGTTAAATTACTGAACTTCAAAGAAAAAAGACAGTCGCCTTTCAAAGGGACTGTCTTTTGTTTTTCAATCAAGTGCTTTTCTAATCCAATTTGGTAAAATAGTATCTTTACAAAAAGCCCCTAACCACTGCTCAATTTTCTCATTAAAATCCTGCTGACTTTTTCCATTAGTAAGCCTATGCCGGTTGTCGGGATAAAGTAACATAACTTCTTTTTTTCCTAGTCTTCGCAAAGCAGTATAAAACGCAATAGTCTGATAGTAATGCACCTGTCGGTCTTGTTCACCAGACCACAATAATAATGGAACTGTAACATTTTTAGCGTGGGTAATTGGCGAATTTTGTAAATAAGTTTCCATCCCATCAAACAAAGACTTGCTCATGCGCCATTGGTCATCTTCATACCTAAAAATTTCAGCACGTCCATTATTCCATCCAATAGAAAGATAACTACTAACAATATCACTAACACCAGCTCCTGCAATCACAGTACAAAAAATATCGGTTTGCGTCGATATGAAGGCAGCTTCATAACCACCAAAAGAATGTCCCATTAAGGCAATTTTATCACTACTTACAAGACCAAGAGCGATAACAGCCTTCGTAGCATTAACTACACAATCCGTAGCGCTAAAGCCAACCTTATCCGCCACATGTTTAATATCTGGATACAAAACAAAATATCCTTGAGACGTAATTGTACTTAAATTAAGTCCACCACCATTAAGTACCGTTGGTGTAACATAATTATGTAAATGGTCACTCAGCTTCTCATAAATGTAAACCACCATTGGGTATTTTTTTTCTTTATCATAATTTGCAGGATAAAACAACGCTCCTTGTAAAGGAGTACCGTTGGAATCTTTGTAATTTATCAGGCTAGATGTACCCCAAAAATAATGAGATTGCTGCGGATTGCTTTTAAAAAGGGTAACTTCCTTTTTCGTTGCTAAAGCAATGGATTTTAATTGTGGAGACATCGTAAAATCTTCCTCTTTAAAATACAAAACACCATTATCTTTACTATAACACAAATCATTAAATGCTTTATCACGATAAACAATCTTATTTTCAGTGCCATTCCACCAAAAATAACCAGAAGCTTTGCTTAATATTCCTGTAGCCTTTAAATAAAACCCATTTTCAATTTCTATTAAAGGAAAAGTATAACCATCAAAATTCGGAATTCTCTTTGTCGAACCAAACGGCAGTAACACTCTAAAACTTATCGCAACTTCTCTGCCTTTAGTCAGTCGAACTGTTTTGAGATCTTTTAAACGAATCGACCATAAATCATACGCATCTTGAACAACAACCTCCGAATCGCCTTTCGACCATCCAACAATACCAAAAAGCGGTTTTATACCAGCTCGATCATTCGATAAATCCCGAAATTCTCGCGGAAAATTTTTAGTAATATCAGTATACTTACCTGTCGCAAGTTCATACACAAACCAATTTTCATCCACTCGGTACAACACAAATTTACCACCAAAAGACGCAGACACTTCATCAGCCTCACAAACCTTTTTTGTGGAAGAATCCTTTCCTTTGCCCACATCCAAATTTTGAATCGACCATTCAAATTTATTCGAAAACGAAAATTGTGGTTGTTTACCCATTGGATTGTAGGCGATAGCAAATTTTTGGTCACCACTTAACAGCAAGTTGGTCTGCTCTTCAGTAGTTATTTGCACACAGCTACCTGTATCTGGGCTCCAAACATAAAAGTGCTTGTCCCTATTTTTTCCTTCCATCTGTATTTGGCTGTAAGTCCAAGAATCATTACCGTTCCAAATCTGGACTATAGGCTTTTCCATAGGCACTAATCTAGGTTCAGTTACATAAAAAAACACATGCTTTCCATCGTCCGACAGTACAACTTTCTGTTCAGAAATAGTTTTTTTAGCCGATGTAGGATTTATTTTTTCTTCAGTTGCAAAATCCAAAGAGTAAACTTTGCGTTCGTCAATTCTATACAGAAATAAATTACGTCCATTTCGTGCATCAGTTGTATTTTTATAATTCTTCAGAAATGAAAAAGAGGTGCCATTTTTCTGCCAAACTATATTTTCAAAAGAGGCATCGACAGCAGCTTCTAATTTTTCAAAATGGGCTGCACCGTCAAAAGAGCAATAATATAATAATGAGGTTTCTTTTGAAACAGTGTAAACCATTGCTGTTTTAGTTGAATTTAAATAAACATTAGTTACATTTTCAATTTGAGCTAAACGTTTTCCTTGGTAGTCAAGAATCAGATTATTACTTTCGTCCAGTACAATTAAAGTTGCTCCATCATTCGAAAAAGCAAATTGTCGAACAGAATCAAACGCTGTTTTAACAGCCGAATTTAAATTCAAAACCGAAATTCTCTTTCCTGCCAATCTACAACCAAACCAGTTTTCACTTCCAAAAAAACCATCAGTTCCTTTAGGAAAAGCATAGGTTTTGGTAGCGCTTTTATTCTTTACAAAAAGAGTATCAATGCCACTTTCATATGACAGATTATAGCTAACCCAGGTACCTTTATCAGAACTTCCTTTAATCTCTAAGGTACTCCATAAAGAATAATCTTGCTCCGTCAAATATTTTTTGTTTGCAACCTGCCCCAAAAAGGAACAGGAAACAAACACAAAAAAAATAATGAAAAAGAAATTTTGTCTAGTAGCCGTCATTTTGGGGAGCAAGATTAGGATTAATCAATAATTCCGATTGAGGTACAGGCCAAAAAATATCGGTACTATTCCATCCAGGTTTTGAAGGTACAAGTGTGGCATCAAGCTTTCCGCTGCGTTGCAAATCAAAAAATCGATGCCCAAACTCAGTAAACAATTCAACTTGGCGTTCTTTTATAATCGCATCGACAATTGCTGATTGGGTTACAGCAGTCGTATTAGCTAAACCTGCATTATTTCTTATAAAATTCAAATCTTGCAATGCGCTTGTCAATTGGCCTTGTTCAGCTCTTGCCTCGGCTCTTATAAGATATTGTTCAGCTAGTCGTAACACAACCGAGCATTCAACTGTCGGCAATGCTCCTGCACCTTGTTTATATTTATTGGCATGACGCCAAGTATTTGCACCGCTTGTAATAGTTCTTATCCAAGAAGATTTTCGCAAATCACCGCTTTCAAAAGAGTTATACAAAACAGGGCTAAGTGAAACGGTCGGAGGTGGTCCTGCATTAAACACAAATAAGGCTCCTTCTTGCGTATTTCCACTCGTTCCTGCTGGAGCAAATTGCCAAATGGTACTAGTGCAAGCTTTAAGAAATACTTTATTCAAATCAGGTTCCCAAGCATACAATACACTTTGATTCAGAACCACCGAAGCTTCATTACTTGCCTCAGCCCAACGCTCACTATAAAGATACATTCGCGCCAACAAAGCACTCACGGCAAACTTGTTTGGTCTAACGCGCGAATTTCCTACATAAGCTTCAGGAATAAGAGTTTTGGCTTGCTCTAAATCAAGGATACAAAGCGCATAAACCTGTGCTTTAGAAAGCCTACTTACATTGATGTTTTGTTCATAATCTGGAGTCGTTATGTAGGGACATGCGCCATAAGTTCCTGCAAGATAAGAGTGCAATAAAGCCCTTGCAAACAAAGCTTCTCCTGTCAGTTGAGCTTTTTGTCCAGCAGTTAGCCCAGTTGATTTAGCCACTCCTTTTATAACGGCATTCGAGGCATAAATCTGACTGTAAGTAGTGTTCCATAAATCCTGCAAATAAGTATGAGTTGGCGTCAATACATTGTTATAAAAGGGCAAGCCACTTGTCGAAGAAGTTTGGTAAGAAACCAATTCATCAGCATACAATCCTAGCAAATGGCTCAAACCAACTGGTTTTCCTGTTAGCAAACCACCATCACGCATTTTTGCGTAAACATCCTTCATAGCTGCTGTAGCTGTAGCATAATCATTAAAAACTGCTTCACTGGTCAATTGTGAATTGGGTTGCGCAACATCCACAAACGAATCACAGGAAACAATCAAACTAAATAAGCAACAAAAAAATGCTGATAGAAATAAGTGTTTAATAGTTCTTATATTTTTCATAATATCTATATTTTTTAAAATTTAATTTCTGCTCCAAAACTGATAACGCGCATAGGTGGTAAATAATTAAAACTTCTAAATTCAGGATCACCGTCTTTGTAAGGTGTAATGGTCAAAAGGTTTTGCGCCTGCAAATTCAATTTACATTGCAATCCTTTTACATGGGTAGGCACGTTATAATTCAGAGCTATATTTTTAAGACGTACATACGAAGCGTCACTTATTGCAGCATCACTGTATACATAGCGACCTGTAGCATTCACAGCCGCACTGTTTAATCCCGAAGTATAAAGTTGTGTAGTGGCAACATCGCCTGTCGTTTGCCATCCACCACTAACCGAAGCGGGTTGATTCCCTAACACACCTGGAGAAGAATATTGCGAAACAGCATTCCAGTTAAGTTGTTTTACAAACTGAAAAAGGAAATCAAGCTGAAATCGTTTGTAACGAATTTGATTTTGCAAACCACCATAGTATTCAGGGCTCAAATCCTTAGTTGTTTGTGCATCATCAGCAAAGCTTATAACACCATCACCATTCACATCTTCAAATTCATAAACACCTGTTTGAGTATTTACGCCAATCAAATGATACAGCTTTTGGATGTTGATAGATTCACCTATAACATACTGGTTCCGATAAGTACTTGCCGCCAGTCCCGGAAAGGCTATCAGTTTATTTTTCAACCAAGAAATTGTAAAATTAGTTGTCCAACCAAAATCTTTATTTTGAATGTTGATGGTGCGAAGCGTCAATTCAGTTCCAGTATTTTCAACTGTAGCGGCTAAATTCGTTTGCATCGTTGTAAATCCAGTAGTGGACGGTAGTGGCATCCCAACCAATTGGTTCGAGGAGCGGTTTTTATACCAACTAGCAGTGGCAAAAATCCTATCCTTTAAAAAACCAACCTCAACAGCAGCTTCTAATTTTTTGTTGCTTTCCCAACTAAAATTCGGATTGAACAATCGTATCGGCATCAAGCCTACAGAACCATCATAAACACCAGTTGCCGATTGATAAGTATCAAGATATTGATAATCGCCTATCTGGTCATTTCCAGCAACACCATAACTCGCTCTGATTTTTCCAAAACTGAGCAACTTAAAATTTTCTTTAATCATATGTTCTTCCGAAAAAACCCATGCTGCACCAACAGCACCAAAATTAGAAAACTGCTTTCCTGGACCAAAACGGCTAGAACCATCTCGTCTTCCTGTTAAGTTCACTATATACTTTTCATTCCATGAAAAGTTAACCCTTCCAAAAAAAGCTTGGTACTTGTAGATGATTTCATCATCACTCAAGATTCTTGCAGTAGTAGCCGAAGCTAGATTATACAACAAACTATTACTGGAAAATCCTGAACCTTGTTGAACCAATCGGTTAGTAATCTGATTTTGAAAAGTACCACCTAACAATACATCCACCTTTGCCTTTCCTAGTGGACGTTGCCATTGCAGTTGAGGTTCTGCAATCCACGATTGCCTATCCGTATTGTTAAAATAAACAGACGAAAGTTGAGCGGTCGCCATATATACAGGGTCGTAAACACTCGAGGGATTACTTCGAGATTCCTGATGCCTCAAATCAGTAAAACCAAAACTTCCTTTAGCTATAAATCCATACGGCAGTTGGTAGGACAAAGTAGTATTGGCAACAAGACTATTAGTCTTAGCTAGTGCTTTTGCATTCAACGCAGCAAGTGGATTTTCCCAAGTACTATTTTCCCAATTAAGGTTACCCTGTGCATCATAAAGTGCTGGAGCATTGGGTGCTAAATTCCTAGAGATTCTCGTCAAATCGCGAGAAGGCTGGTCATTATCCTGTACATCATAAGTTCCCGAAAAGGATAGTTTAAACAACTTATCTACAGATTCGTGACCTAAGCTCACATGGACACCGCCTTTCTTATATTTAAAATCCCCAGGAAAAACAGTGCCTTGAGTAAAAGTGTTGGCACTTACCAAAAAACTCGTCTGCGCCGACCCACCAGATACAGAAGCTTGCAAAGTAGTCATTTCAGCAGTACCTCCTGTCAGCTCTTTTTGCCAGTCGGTATAGCGGTTTCGGTCCCAAGTACCGTTGATGTCGTATGCCGTTGCAGGATAACTAGCAACACCATCATTCGCAAATCCTTGCTCTCTAATAGTAATGTATTGCGGTGTAGTAAGTAAAGCAACCATTTTGGTTACAGTTCCAACTGCCGTTGAGGCAGAAGCAGAAAACTGTGTGCTACCTGATTTGCCTTTCTTTGTAGTTATAAGCACAACACCATTAGCACCTCTCGAACCATAGATAGCAGTAGCATCAGCATCCTTTAGCACCTCAATACTTTCAATATCACTCGGAGTCAAAGTATTAAGCGGACTAGTAGTAGTAGGTAAATTTGTCGACGTTTGCGAATTCCCAATAGCATCCGAGGCAAAAGGCACACCGTCTACAATAAACAGTGGTGCGTTTCCTGTAGTACGCAAACTGTTGAGACCACGGATACGGATGTCATAACCTCCGCCAGGCATTCCTGTAGTTTGTGTAATATCGACACCTGCCATACGTCCTTGCATAGCAGCTAAAACATTTGGTACAGGATTTTTTTCTATGTCCTTCGAAGTTATTTTAGAGATACTACCAGTACGTTCTTTTTCTTTTACGTTATAATAACCAGCATTCACAGTTACTTCCTTCAATGTAGTAGCATCCTCTTTCAGGAGTATATTCATAACACTGACAACTGAGACTGGGACTGAGACCGACACTTCCTTATAACCAATATAGCTAAACACTAAAGTAGCACCAGCCTTGGCAGTTATAGAGTACTTTCCGTTAGCATCAGACAAGGCACTAGTGAAAGTCCCTTTTACGGTTACAGTAACACCTGCTAAAGTGCCATTACCGTCAGAAACTACTCCTGTAATAGTAATAAATTGAATACCTCCATTCAAGCTTTCAACTTTAGACGCAACGCCTGAATTAGGATTCTGAGAAAATAAAATATTGCAATAAAGAAGTATCCCAATAAGAATTGGATACAATATCAAGGTCTTCACCTTGCAAAATGAATTTATATTCATAATTTTGGTTGGGTTTAATTAAACTTCAGTTTAGTTGGTCTTGTCCTCTGGTTAAGTTTCCACGCCGATCCGGAGGACTTTTTTATTTGAAATTTTATATTTGTCTTTATACCATAGGCGTTATTTTTACCGTGAATACTCTTTTTATTTTTCTGTCATCATGTCCCGAAACGTCGGGAACCAAAGGACTCTTACTTCTTTAGTTTTTATTTAAAAGAAAACACTACCGGCAACAGTTGCATCTGTAAACAGGCAGTGCCTCTCCAACTAACTAAACTTCAACTACTGTCATCACTTCGAGTGAGTTGTTTACACTACCACCGTCACTTCGAGTGATTTTCTGTACATAAAACGCTAGTTTTACGTACAGAAAATTTTATCGAGAACTTTTGAAAACAATTCGCAAAACCAATAAAAAATAGAAACAGTGCCAAGAATACAGTTGAGGAAACCTTTAAGTAGAAAAAAAGGCATGGGACTCAGCTTATCGAACGGTGGTACTGGTATACCTTGCAACAATAAGTGAGCCCACGCCAATAGACGTGAGCATCTGACTTATTATCTCGTTGCTAAAATTACCAGTTTTCCGTTCGAGATTCTAAGCGAATGCTTCAAATATTTTATATGAAGTATCGCAAAATTACATTTTGTTTTGTAATCTTAAGGCAAATATAAACAAAATATATTTTGGTAACCTATGAGTTACCAATTATTTTCATATTTACCAAGACTTTTATGGTCATGGATATTTATAAAATAATAGAAGAGAAAAAGAGATTTGGAAAGCATGTGCTTTTCTTGAGAAGAAAAATAAAAAGTTCTGATTATCCAGATAAATTTATTTCTCAGCAGGAACTTAGCGACAGATCTGATTCGATTTCGAAAAAAACTATTGGCGAAATTGAAAGAGGTGAAACAAATCCTTCATTCGAAACTTTATATGTTTTGGCAAAAGCATTAAATGTATCCTTAAAAGAATTATTTAATTTCTAGAGTAAAGGTGTGCAAGCATCTTTTTTTTGTAAAAAATTAATTCTAGTGTTCAGATTCGAAATTGATAGCAGGTATCATGGCATCTACAATAGTAATGACAAAAGGTCAGAATTATCATTTATGTATTAATTTTTAGATATGAGTTTCCATATATTTTTAATTCTTACTCTCACCAATGTAAAAAAAATGGGTTATCAACATTTTATTAGCTATTGCTATGTATCCAGTCACGTAACATGGTGTATGATGTTAATAAAGTTTTTCACATTGTAGTAATATCTTAATATTCGTTTTATAAATTTGACACTTATTGTAAAAGATTAATATATCAACTTAAACTTTACTCGAAAACCCTAGAAAGTTCGACAAAACAAGCAAATTATCTTTGTTAAAAAAATAGTCTTTGTTAGATGTTGACGTCGCAATATTAAATAAAATGGGAAGAGGCAGAAAATGACTTACATGTGACGCAATTTTCAAATAATTAGAAATTGATTAATATAACTCTGACGAGAGATATTCGTGTGGTTTTATGTGAGAAAATGAAGTTTGGTATTCAGAACGAGAACTTAGGCAAAAAAGAGTTTATCGTTGTTAAAAAAGAATTGCACTATTAAAATCACTGTAACGTAATGACAATTAAAAAGCTCATAGAAAAATATCAATCTGATAGGGTTTATTACTTGTCAGAAAAGTACAACGAAACATTACTTCGTAGTGATTTCCTAGATCCTTTTTTTGAGCTGCTTAATTGGGATATAAAAAATCATGCGGGAAAATCAACAAATGAGCGAGAAGTTATACTTGAAGAATCTCTTAAAGCTAATTCATCGGAGCATTCTAAAAAACCTGATTATACATTTAGACTATTCGCGGAAAGAAAGTTTTTTTTAGAAGCAAAAAAGCCACACGTTAAAATTGAATCGAATGACGAAACTGCTAAACAGATAAGACGATATGGCTTTACCGCCAAATTAAAAATTTCTGCATTATCTAATTTTGAGTATCTAATGATTTATGATGTTTCGGTTAAAGTTGACCAAGCCGATAATTTTCATAAGGCATTGATTAAAAAATATCACTATACAGAATACGAAGAGAAATTTGAAGAAATAAAAAATCTGCTTGGCAAAGATTCGGTATACACAGGTAAATTCGACCTTGAATGGAAAGATATCGAAGCTAAGATTCAACTTTATTCAATTGATAATTTATTCTTGAATCAAATTAATGAGTGGCGAACTTTACTTGGCACTGAAATTTTTAGGTATGAACGATCTATTACCGAACATAAACTGAATGATACAGTTCAAAGCTATCTCAATAGGATTCTATTTTTAAGGGTTTGTGAAGATAGAAATCTTGAGGATTATCAAACATTGTTGAAATTTGCGAACT
>JAIEMH010000085.1 GCA_019752245.1 Flavobacteriaceae bacterium | reverse complement strand
ATCGTTTAAAAGGAGTGTGCGAAATTCATTTAAGTCTTCGCGTGTGATAACTTCGATTGCCATAACTTATGATTTTAATTGTTATGGCACAAAATTGCATTGGCTGTTTTGAACTATTTCAGAAGTCAATCCGAAGTTCTGATTGATTTATTTGAAAAAAAATGATAATTCTTATTTAGCAGCCTCCTTTTTAAGTTCACGTATGAAATAGAGTGGTGTAAGTTCGGTGCTCTTTACGAACGCTTCTTTGAATTTTTGTGGTGATTTGAATCCGGCTTCATCAGTTAAAGCTTTTATCGTGTAGTTTCTGAATTTGCTATCTGTCTTAAGTCGGTTTACGATGTAATCAATTCTTAAATCATCAACGTATTCGATATATTTCTTTTTCCGAGTTTCGAAAATTATCCTTGAAGTGTAACGTGTATTGCAATCTACAAAAGCAGCCATTTTATTGAGTGTAAAATCTTTGTCGAGAAAAACATCACTATCCTCAAATTTCTTAAGCTTGTTGGAAACTGCAGTTACTATTTCGGGTTTAATAATTAAATCACCATCGACAATTTTTTCGTTCGTTGGCACTGGTGATGTAATTCTGTCTTTATGGGATATTATGCCCTTGAATTTTTGTTTTCTTTGTTTGCGCCGCTGGTATTGCCTGCAAATGATATAACCTAAAAGAATAGTCACAATAAGAAATATAACTCCAAATATTATATCCATTTTATCTCTAAAGAAAAGCTCTCTTTTGAGTTCTTCTGTTGCTTCGACAATTTTTTTTAAGTCGTATTGACGATGCATATTTATGGCAAGATTCCTGAATTTATTGCTTACGAAAGTTTCGGCTTCGAGAAGACCTGTTAAGTATTTCAGTTGTGCAGTTTGATTCCCTTTGGCTTCATAATACTGCGCTAAAAGATCATAAGCTTCCAGCAAATCTTCTTTCATGAATTTTTCCGTTTGGAAAGCTTCATCTACTTTCTTAAAATATGGAATTGCTTTTTCTTTATCGCCTAACTCCCAATAACTACGCCCTATATAAAAGTTCGTGGTTGACGCGTTTGCAAAATCTTTATTTTTAATAATTGCGGGAAGCGATTTTTGTAATTTTTCAATCGCTGTACTGTATTTTTTTTGAAAGTAATCATTCTGGCCAGCGGAATTTATGAAGTATGGAATTGTCGCAGGTTCGTCGATATCTATTGCCTCACGATAGCCCAAGTCACTTGTTGCCGTTGCCAAATCATATCGCTGTGTTTTTATATAGCACAAGCTTAGCGAATGCAATGTGTTGAGGTGCGGTCTTCCCGGTTCGTTTTCCCTGAAATATTCTTCGCATTCTTTCAACAGCGATATTGCTTCCTCATAATATCCCAAATAATACTTTATCTGCGCAATTGAATACTTGGTTTTAAACTTCAAATATTGATCGTCGGTTTTTGAAAGGAATCCATCAGCAATGATAAAATTATCAAGTGCCTTGGGCTCTTGTCGGAATGAATAGTAAACGACACCTCGTGTTAAATATGCAGAACCAATCAGCGCATTGTCTTTTGATCTTTTCGCTACAGTCAGCATGCTATCACAATATTGTAACCAAGTTTCTCTCCCGTTCTTGTGCATCACGGTACTATATGCCTTGATTATATTCACATAATCGTTGGCAGACTTCGATTTTAAAAGGTAGGTATAGGCATAAATGGAATCCAGAGAATCATTATCCTCGTTTTCGTCCATTCGATCAACAATATAATTAATGCTTTTGCTTTTGAGCGTGTCCGGGATTTTAAATACTTTTTGCTGCGCGTTGCTTTGTAGATTGAGAACAAGGACAAGAGCCAAAATGATTTTTATTGTTTTCATTCTTAATTATGTAGGTTACTATTTGGGTCAATCTGTATGAAGTCTATGGGCATTTAATTGAGGTATGAAAAATAGTAATTAAAATAATAATGTCAAATTGAGAATTCAGGTGAAATATGAAAAGTCAAGCCGAGAATATGTAATTAATTAATAAACAATTAATTATAATTAAAATATTAGAGCAGGATTAATTAATCCTTGCATTTTTGAGTATTAACTATTGTTTAATGGTTTTAGATATGGCTTGGAAAACAGAACTTCTGATTTTAGATTTGGTTCGAACAAACATTACCAGTTTTCCATATGATAGCATTTACCCAAAAATTATTAGAGGAATTAGAAGCGGAATTAAACAAAATTGAATTAGAGAAGCAAGATTTGAGTGAACGAGCAGAAGCTGCAATTAAGACTACTATAGTTACCTTAGAAAAACTCAAAACTTCTTTTGTGAAATTTAAATTTGAAAGTAAGATTGAGGAAATAAATTTCTTCAAAAACATTAAGCCCAAGTTTGTTTCAAAACTGATTTACAACAACGAAATTTATAATATTGAAACCAACAGACCATTCGGCGGTCAAAAGTATTTGCGGAAATATTTCAATTCTGAATTAGCCAAGCTGAAAAGTTATTTCAATGAAAACATTGAATTTTATAAATATTACCGAAATGCAAATACATATCTCGACAGCAAATATTTTGTGCGTGGACAGTATGATATCAAACTTACTCTAGATAGTTTTTACTTTCAAGCTGATACTCGCTTTACGACTTCGCATGATTTCAAAGTAGCAAAGATTATGGCCAATGACTTAATCCAGGTTTATCTTGAAACTGAAATAGCCAAACTTGAAAGTAAACCAGCGCTTTATAATATTTCAGATCGACAGGTGCAAAAGTGGACCGGCTCAAAGATTGCGTTGATTGAATTAATTTATGCGCTGCACGCAGAAGGTGTTTTCAATAATGGTATGACTGACTTAAAAGAAACTGCGAAGTTCTTTGAGGAAACATTTGATATTGATTTGGGACAATTTCACAGAACGTTTTTTGAAATGCGTGCTCGGAAGAGTGAGCGCACGAAGTTTTTAAATTCTTTGCGGGAAACTTTGGTTAGGAGAATGGATGAGGTTGATGAATGAAAAAATACCGGACAAGAATATGACTTCCTGCCCGGCTTTCAATATATCTTCAAATTAAGCTTGTTTGACGCTATAGTTCTTTTCAGCAAATTTCTGTTTTAAAATTGCCATATCGTCACTAACTTTTTTGTCAAGTATTTTAGCATAATGCTGCGTAGTCTTGATATTTTTATGACCAAGCATTTTGCTCACGCTTTCAATTGGAACGCCATTGGTTAAGGTAACTGTTGTAGCAAACGTGTGTCTGGCAATGTGGAAAGTGAGTTCCTTTTCTATTTCGCAAATGGTAGCAATTTCTTTTAAATAAGCATTCATCTTTTGGTTGCTCAAAATTGGGAGAAGCACATTTTGGTTACTACTTTGTGGATGGTCGGCGTATTTGTCGATTATCATTTGAGTAACCGGAAGTATTGGAATTTTAGAAGCCGATTCCGTTTTTTGACGATGGGTGTATATCCATCGTTCGCCATCGATACCAATGCTGATATGTGACTTTGTAAGGTTCTTAACATCAATGTATGCTAAACCAGTAAAGCAGCTAAAAAGAAATATATCGCGAACGAGTGCAAGTCTGTCTGTTTTAAATTCTTTGTCTAAAACTGATTGTAATTCTTCCTCCGAAAGAAATCCTCTTTCGACTTCTTTAATCTTGGATTTGTAGTTGCTGAAAGGATTTTTATCAAGCCAATCATTGGCTAGACAAATCTTGATTATTTTATTGAAGTTTTTAATGTATTTGACCGCAGTATTATTGCTGCAGTTTCTCACACTTCTTAAATAGAATTCATAATCGGTAATAAACGCATGATCTATCTGCTTGATATCGATATCAGAAATTTTAAATTTCCATTCAAGAAACTCAATGGTATGCTTTAACGAAGTGGTATACCGTTCTAATGTTCCGGCAGCATATTCTTTTCCAATAAGTTCTTTTATCTTGTTGTTATGATCCTGGAAGATTGGAACAAGCATTCTTGGTCGTTCAGCGCTTCCAGTTAATTTAAGTTTGAGTGATTCGGCAGTAACCGGAACATTTTTATGCACCAATTCCATTTGAGCGTCTATAATCTTTAATTTTAGAATATCGAGCTGACTATTTATTGAACGGGCTTCATCTGTTGTACCTTTCATTTTGCCCGCTTCGGCGGACCATTTTGAAAATTCTACAAACCTTCCGGTTGTAAGTTCTATGCGTTTTCCATCAACAGTAATTCTTGAATAAATTGGAACTAGTCCGCTTACATTGGTTTTTGCTCTCTTTGCGTAAAAGAGAATGGAGACTTTTTCTTTCATGGTGGTAACCTTTTAGTTATTAATTAATTTAATTCTAAAATGGCTGCAACACAAGATGTTTAATTTTTAAACAGGTTGTTGAACAGGTTACTGAATGGGTTCTATTGATTCAGCGCGAGACCTTGTGTTTACTAGCCTGAGAAGAAATTCGGTTACCCACAAATGCTGGGTTTTTTGGGTAACCGAATTTATCCCCTTAGGTTCACGCATTAATGAATATTTTGAAGGGTATAGAAAAGAAAAAACCCTTTAAATCCTACGATTTAAAGGGTTTTAATCAAATTTGCTGTTAAGCTAGCGGAGAAAGAGGGATTTGTCTGCTACAAAAGTTACCAATAAAATCAATACTTCGCAAAGCATTAAATTTAAGTGACACCTCGACTGACACCTCTTTTATAAGGTTACTATTATTCTAAATTCAAAGTAGTCAAATATAAGGATAAATATTTGAATATTAAAGTATCAAGACTAAAAATTGAACTAGTTATTTAAGTGTTTATTGGTACCTTTCTTGATTAAAATTTGTTTTTGTATTTCTTCAATTTTAACCAAAAATCAAGTGAGTTACTTGTTCATATTTTATGCCGCTATATGTACAGAACTCTTCAATCGTTAGGAACTCATTTTCGAGCTTGTTGAGGTCTTTTTTTATCTTTTGCATCAATCTAGTACTTTGACGATAACTCTTGCCTGTTATTCGTTGTATGTCCTTCGGATAGATGCATACCCTCTGATTATTCAATTTCATACTTTATCTATACCTTTGATATAGCTATGCTATACTTCTGACGTGCAGAAAATCTTTTGCAATTTAGTTATAATTTTTGATACTTATTTATTGGCTTTTTATGTTCATTTAAGACACTTGTGTCGATTTTAGACATATGGTACACTTGTGGCTTTTTCTTTAGTGAAATGCTTTGTAAACTTTGTTTTAATCATTCAAAATGTGGTTGCAACTGATGGATAGAATGAAGGAGATTTTAGATGAATGTTTAACTAAATTTTGAAGTTATGGCTAGACAGAAAGGCATAATTAAACTAAAAGGTACTATCGGAGATATTACTTTTTACAAAACGCAAGATGGACACTTGGCAAGAGAAAAAGGCGGAATTGACGCTAGTAGAATTGCAAGTGATCCTGCGTTTCAAAGAACTCGTGAGAATGGTTCCGAGTTTGGTAGAGCTGGTAAAGCAGGAAAGATTTTGAGAACGGCTTTACGTCCGCTTTTAATCAATTCTGCCGATGGTAGAATGGTTAGTCGCTTAACGCAAGCGATGGTTAAAGTTATCCAAGCGGATACAGTAAGTGAACGTGGTTTGCGTAACGTGATTGATGGTGAAGCTGAATTATTATTTGGTTTTGAATTCAATATTCGTGGTAAGCTTGGTACAACTTTGTTTGCTCCGTTTGTGGCAACTATTGACCGTGTGGCTGGTGAAATTACTGTGGATTTGGCATCATTTATTCCTGCGAATATGATTGCTGCTCCAAGTGGAACTACTCACTACAAAATCATTTCTGGTGGAGCTGAAATTGATTTTGAAGCTGAAACGTATGTGGTTGCTACTTCTGAAACGGCAATTTTGCCTTGGGATGGAACTGCTACTGCTCCAATTAACCAAGTGAATGCAGTTACTGCTAACTCAACTAAGCCATTGTTTTTGGCTTTAGGTGTTGAGTTCTATCAGGAGATAAATGGACAAATGTATCCATTGAAAAATGGTGCTTTTAACCCATTGTCTGTAGCGAAAGTTGATAGCGGTGTGTAATGGTTATTTGGTTAACTAGAACTTATTTCCCTGAAGGAACGAATGGTAAACTCGAATGCGAAGGCAAATTGATTTGCAATACAATCGAATTGCCGTGGAAGATGAACGAAACGAAGGTTTCCTGTGTTCCGGAAGGGAAATATTTTATTAGAAAGCGATACAGTGCAAAATACAAATGGCATTTGGAATTGGTGAATGTGCCGAATAGAAAGTTTATTCTTTTTCATCCTGCTAATAATGCTCAAAAAGAATTGCACGGCTGTATTGCTCCTGTTACTAAACTTTCTGGACCTGGTTTAGGTTTGATGTCGAGAAAAGCTTTTACGAAGCTAAAAGCGTTTGTTTACAAAGCTTTGGACAATAAAGAAAGTGTTGAATTAATTATCCAATAGATCCTTTACAGGATGACAAAAAACGTAATTATGAAAAAAATCATTAATAGAGCAAAAGCTCCCACGCCAAAATTTTTCAAAGTGCTTCGAACTGTTGGGTTGGCATTAGCTGCCGTTGGTGGAACTATTTTAGCAGCTCCAATCGCGTTACCTGCCATTATAACTACCATTGGTGGTTATGTTGCAGTAGCCGGAGGAGTTTTGTCAGCTGCAAGTCAGCTTACTACAACTGATGACAGCAAATAACCCCACATTGATGGGAACTGCTGGAGGCACATTTTTAAGTATTGTACCTAATCTTTCCTCTGATGATATTGCCAAAACGGTTATCTTAGCTACTGTTGGAGCTGTTGTAAGTTTTACGATTTCGTTACTGCTTAAAAGCCTAAATAAGAAGCACAAAAAATAAGTTTAGCCCTAGTTGTGGTGACCTTTGGGTTAAACAAAATGAAAGCCAAGTCGCAAGACCTGGCTTTTTTTAATTTTCGTAAATTATATGCATTGAAAGTTTTAATAAAATTAAAATCCTTGCATATATCTCATTACAACTTTCTATATATTCAGTAAAATTAACAACTGTTGTTGTTGAACTAGATTTTCCTGTTATTAAAATAATTTTTTGATTATCCTTATCTATTTTAGAAGATCTATGATGAGTTCCGTTTCTGTAAGCTGGATAATAATAATCTCCTAAATCTTTTAAATTTGGATTATTTAAGAAATTTGCTGTTTTACCAGCTTTATCAATTGTTAAGTAATTACTAAAAGTAAATCCTTGTGAATTAAATGATTTGTAATCATTTCTTTCTTTCAAATTATTTAAAGCTGTTGGTATATGTAAAAGATTTCCATAGACTTCGTAAAAGTTTCCATAAATCATTTCAATCTTCTTCCATGAAATATTTGATGATAATCCAATTGTTGGTTTATTACATTTTTGAGCTAATAAAGTAATCAACAATTCCTCTCTTGCTTCAAAATAATCGAGTAAAGTATCAAAAAGCACTAAAATCATTTCCTCTTCTTCATTGATTAAGAATGTTTTAAATTCATTATAATTTGTACTTGATTTTATGGCTTCAAATTCAGTAAAGAGATTTTCATAAATTTTTTCCCATTTCCCTACGATAAAATCATCAATGCAATTAACAACATCAGATAATATTTTCCTTTTTATAATCTCGTTGTCAGTTTCATTAAATCTTCTCTGAAGTTGATTATATTTTTTATCTTTTAATAGTCTAAAATTAAGTGATAAAATTTGCCATCGTTTAAAATAATAGTCAATACTGTATTGATATTCTTTAAATAAAAATAAATCATCCTCTTTTGTCATAAATTCAATTGAAGGAAAATATTGAGGATCATTAATTCTTCCCTCTTCAATAACAATTTCTGGATGAAGATTTTTAATGATACCGTCGTGCTCTTTATCAATTATTATTAATCCTCCAATTATTGATTTTCTTTTCTCGTCATATCCAATTTCAAGATCAGAAGAACATGTATCACAAAAAAAATTCACTCGCTGTGGGAACTGATTTCCAATATTATATCTTAAAATAAATTTCTCTTCACATGTTTTACATATTGCATATATTCTGTTTATCATAAATTGATTTTTTACAAATATAAGATTTAATATTCTTACGGATTTTCATGATTTTTTTCTATATTTTATTGAATAATTAAGCCAAGTCGCAAGACCTGGCTTTTTTGATTTTAAACTTCTCCAAATTGATTGAGAACGACCTCAACCACTACAACTTCTGAATTATACCAATACAAATCGTTGTATTTTGCATAATCTAATGCTTTTGTTCTGCTATCAAAAGCTCCAAAGAAAACTCTTGATGCTTTTGACTTCCAACTATCCGTTTGAAATAATAAAAATACACTCATAGAATTGATTTTAAAGATTAAAAAATAAATTATCTATTACTGTAACGATGCACGATAACTCTACGCATATCGTTGATTAAATTGATGTTTTCGTTGAATTGTTTTTCTTTTAGTTCAAGAAGTTTTAAAGCTGCAACATGCTTCAAATGTTCTTCGTACTCTTCCATTAAAAGCTTAGATTTTGGAAAAAACTCTCTTTTGAAATCAGGAAGACGCAAAAACGAAATCACAGAGCCAACTAAATGCTGATACCAAAATTTGGATTTCCACAAGCTATAAGCAATCCAGAAAATATTTTCACTGTCAGCTTCACTATCAAAGATTACTACAAAGCTATTTGTGAATGGCTCATTTTGTGGTTTTCCGCTATTCATTCCTTTGTTTAAAACAAAAAAGTGCGGTTTGTTGTAAATTGTGTCCTTCTTGTGGGTTTTAACGATAAAATTCATCATGGCTTCGGATTTAAAAATTAGGTTTTCTTCTAATTTCCTGTTGAGTTTCTGATGAATGCAGATGTGCCTCGCTACGCTCCGCCCATTAAAATTTTTCAAAAGAAAAAAAAGAAAAAAAGAAAGCCATTCGTCCAAGTGGAAGGTTTCAAAAAAGCAAGTTTTTCAGAAAAAATACTACCCGATACGTGATTGAAATCGGCAGCGTCTAATCGGAAGTGAAATGTATTTTGAAACTTTTTGGGTGGAGATTTTTTCTGAAACCCGAAGGGCTTGAACTTGCTTTTTTGAATACCTGGAACTTATCTTTGCTTCCTTTTTTTATTTATTTTTTTTTTGAAATTTTCAATTCTTTTTTATTTGTTTTTTAATCGGAAATTGAGAATAGCCATTTTATTGAAATCGGAATTTTATTTTTAGTTGGCTATTTCCAATCAGATGTCCTTGTTTAATCGGATTTTATCTGAAGTATTGAAAGTTGATTTGAAAGATAGACGTCTTCGGAAAGGGTATCAAATTCTTTGGATGGATGAATTAACCAAGTCATAAAATAAAAAAAGCTATTCATCCGGCCAAAGAATTTGATACTCTTTCTTTTGGTTTTGATTTTTGAGGATGCCTGAAAGTCAGTTGGCAGTCTCAGTGTTCAGTTAGCAGAAAAATGTCTTATGAAAATGTGAAGCATCTTCAAAAAACAATGCATCATACTACCGAGTGCGATGTGGCAGTAGCGCAAGTAAGGGTATCATTTTTTATTTGCTTATTGGGATGTTTCTGATTGCTTTAGTGGAAAAGCTGATGCCTGAAATTCAGTTGACTGTCGCAGCGTTCAGTATGCAGCAGATTATCTTAAAAAACGGTATGGCATCAGCTTTTTCGCTGGAGCAATA
>JAIEMH010000112.1 GCA_019752245.1 Flavobacteriaceae bacterium | reverse complement strand
ATCGCGGGTCAATTTCATCCAGTGGAACAGTAATCGTTCCTTCTTCTTTATCAATACTTAGTAATGCAAAACCAATTGCCATCGAACCATCAAATTTGGAAGCTTCTTCGTTGTACATTCTTGAAACGGCTTGCCAAGTTGCTCTTAATATATAGTCTATTGTTTTTTCTTTCATATTCTCTGTAACGATTTTACATTAGTACTTTTTTATCTCTAATGTAAAATTAACGTTTATATGTTATCATTTTGCGATAACGATTTAGTTCTGATTTCAAAGATATTAAAAATTTATTATGCGCGCATAGTATTTGTGTTAAATTTTATGCTTAAATTATATTTTTTTTCATTCTTTTTTAAAAATTACTATATTTAAAAGCTCTTATAACGTTTTTTAATATTTTTAAAATAGGTTATTAATCACATTAAATTTTATATTTTTTTGAATGGATAAATCAATTTTTCAAGTTAATCTCACAGGAATTCTTAAAATATTATCGGATAGTTTGTACAGCAGTAAAGATGTTTTTATACGAGAACTAATTCAAAATTCGGTTGATGCAATTAAGTTTAGAACGCTGAAGGAAAATTTCACACCTAGTATTACTGTCTCTTTTTATGAAGATGCTTCGAGTAGAGGTTTAGTTTTTTCAGATAATGGTATCGGGTTGACCTTTGACGAGGTTAATGAGTTTTTATCAAAGATTGGTTCTAGCTCCAAAGCTAATTTGTTAGAAAACAGAAATGATTTTATAGGTCAGTTTGGCATTGGACTTTTGTCTTGTTTTATGGTTAGCGATGAAATTGTGGTAATCTCAAAATCATTAAAATCGGATGAAACCGTAAAATGGACTGGCTACATCGACGGAACTTATAAAACAGAAGTCACTGATAACCAAAGTGAAGTTGGAACAAAGGTGATTTTGAAAATTAAAGAATCTATTGAATTCGATTATGAGAAATTAATAGATTTACTGACTACTTATGGTGCGTTTGTTGGTTATCCAATAGAGGTAGATTGCAATGGAAAAAAACATCAAAGTATTTGCAAAACCTTTCCTTGGGTATTAAACAATAATGATAGTATCCTATTTTATGGTAAAGAATTTTTCGGTGAAGAGTTTACCAATTATTTTCTTATTGAAACTAGCGATAAGAAGAATAAAGGTATCGCTTATATTATTCCGCATTCGTTGCATCATGGTACTATTCAGAGCAATCGCATCTACATAAAGAATATGTTTATTACTGATAAAGCTGATGCTTTGGTTCCAGAATGGGCATTTTTTGTTAGAGTGGTGTTGAATTCAGAAAGTCTAGCTCCAACAGCTTCACGCGAAGAAATTTATGATAATGACGAATTGCAACGCGTTAAAGAAGCTTTGGGTAAAGGAATCAAAAACTATTTAATTTCTTTGAGTACCAATAATCCAGCAGCTTTGCAAACTATAATCAGACATCATAATGTAGCTTTGAAATCGTTGTGTTTGAATGATAAAAGTTTTCTTAAGTTCATTTACAAATGGTTCAAATTTGAAACCAATCAAGGCGATTTGAGTTTGGATGAAATACGCAATCAAAGTAACGAAATCCTATATATTAGTTCGATTGATGGTTACCGTCAATTGTTGCCCATAGCTACTTCTAGTAATGTGATGTTGGTTAATTCGGGTTATATTTATGACGTTGAAGTTT
This sequence comes from Flavobacteriaceae bacterium, assembly GCA_019752245.1. Taxonomy (GTDB): domain Bacteria; phylum Bacteroidota; class Bacteroidia; order Flavobacteriales; family Flavobacteriaceae; genus Flavobacterium. The sequence continues at coordinate 8,047 of JAIEMH010000112.1, read as the reverse complement.
TAAATAGCATAGCAAAGTTTGATAAAGAACGCGTTTACCAGGAAATTACGGTAGAGTATTTTGGTAATATATTAAAAGATTTAGAACTTGACGAATACCAACAATTTGAAGACAAAATAGATGGATTGCAGTTTCTGCTGAAAGAGTATAAATGTAGAGTAGAAGTAAAACGTTTTCAACCCAATACCATTCCGGCGTTGTTTTATATGGATAAAGACCAAGTTTCTGGTAAGGACATTGAGAATATAAAAGAAGCGAGTGATGACTTTTGGTCGTCTTTATCAGAAAGTGTTTTTGACACCCAAGAGTTTGAATCGAAATTGTATTTGAACTTTGAAAATCAAGTCGTTCAGAAATTACTTGCTGGTGTTGATGCATCTTCAGAAAAAATCATTTTGGAAATGCTTTATGGCAATTCGTTGATGATGGGACATTATCCTATTTCGAGTAAAGAATTGCAAATGATGAATCAAAATATTATTACTATTATCAATAAATTATAACTATGACGATAGAAGATCAAGTATATGAAGTGTATGATGTATTAGAAAAGTTAGATTCGAAATACACCTTAAAGAATAAAGATATTGCTTTCGAGTGTATTCAAAAAGCGATTAGTTTGAAAAATAAAGAGTTGGAGTTTGATGCGCGTCACGAGTATTTATCGCAATTGGTCTTTATGAATTTTCACGATCAAGCGATTGCTTTGTATCCGTGGTTTTTGAATTATAAAAAGAACAATGAAATCGATTATTACCGCTACCACAGTTTGGTTTGGAGTTTTAAATGGGTTGTTGGTCGAATAGGATCTTATGGTAAGATTTCTCGTCAGCAAATTGATACTTTATTTGATCAATTTGAGCAAGAGGTTTTAGAATTTGGTGCCGGAAAGAAAATCATTTCCTATTTTAAGTTGACGTTGCATACTTATATGGGCAATCTAGAAGAAGCTGAAGTTCATTTGAAAGCCTACAAACGTTCTCGAGCGGTTTCGAGTATTGACGATTGTTATGCTTGTCAGATCAATAACGTAGTTGATTTTAGTTTGCAAAAACGTGATTACAAAAAAGTTATTCGAGATAGTAAAGACTTAGTTTATAAGAAATACACTTGCGATAGCGTGCCGAAAACAACCTATCCTAAAATATGTATGGCGTATATGATGTTGGGCAATTCGCTTAAAGCTGAAGAGTTTTATCAATTATCGGTGAAAGAACTTCGATTGACGCAACCTCAAATTCCAAATGTGGGTTATTTGCTGTATTATTTGGCCAAGAATAAAATGTATGTTCAAGCCAAAAAGTTATTGGATAAGCAATTGAAGTACAGTTTTGAAACCAACGCCGATTTGTATAAGTTGCGTTTCTGTATAGGCTGTTACTTTCTGTTTAAAAATGCTGCTGCCGATGCCATTGAATTCTTTAAATTGAATGTGGATGAATCCTTTGCCTTGGAAGCTACCAAAAAAGGATATCGAGTTGCTGAATTAAGAGATTGGTATAAAACGCAAGTTGAAGAGTACATCAAATTATTGGATACCCGAAACGAAAACAGCTTCTATCAAGAGTATTTTGATTATTTAGAAAATGAGTTGTAATTAGTCTTTTTAAATAGTCAAATAGTATCAAGTTTTAATGCAGTTAAGAACAAGCCCAACCAAAAGCAAGTTCTTCATCATTATCTGGACTTTGTGTTAGGTGACCAATTCCGGCATCGCCAAACATGTATGGTATAATTTCGCTTTCGCCCAATTGAAATAGCAATTCCATTTGGGCTTTGGTTTTTCTGTCGTATGGATATTCCTCGGATTGAATCCAATAAGGCCAACCAAACAATTTGTCGTCGGAAATTGTTAGTCCTTGATCTCTATCTTCCATCAAATCATAAACGTCGTCAGTATCGACATCAATATTCCGCAAAGCATATTCTTCAAAATGCGGATAATCATCTTTGGGATTCCAATCGACAATGACTTTTTCGTCAAAAATTTCATTTGAATTGGGTTTTATTTCAGCCGATGGGTTTTCTATTTTGATTTTTCTACATGCCGACGCTTTAGAAAAAGGAAAAAAGGCTTCTAGTTCGCTTTCGCAATTTTGGTCGTAATTGGTGCAATAAAAAAGTTGAATCAATCCATCTTCCTTTTTTGTTGGTAAGTCGTTTAAGTTTAATTGTAAAAATAAGGGCATGTGTTTTTTACAATTCATACAAGTAGGCCAATCGTTTTGATTTCTTAAATAAGGATAACCACCATATTTTGAAGTAGTTGAAAAGGTATTTGTATTGTCTTTTAAAATGGGTAAATAAGCTGTTCGTTTGTGTTTTTCTAATTCAGCAATTACGTCTTGATATTTTTTTTCTATATCAAACTCATTTGAATTTGTTTTTGAAGTAGCATCTTCTTTTTTAGCAGAAAACCAATTAAAAAATCCCATAACTTTTTGTTTTTGTTTGGCTAATATATAAAATTGACAAATTGTTTTACTCAATAACTTGAATGATTTCTTGTTTTTTTCTCTTTTTTTGTTTGTGGATACAGTTTACAAATTCATACCATCATTATGTATTATTGTGTTTTGTTGTAAATTTAGGGTACCACAACCATGCCGTTGCTATGGAGTATCTATAGAGTATCTATAGAGTATCTATAGAGTAACTATAGAGAAATGTTACTTATAGTTGGTTTTTATTTAGTTCGTAACTTGTTCGTAAAAAGGTTTGTTTTTTGCAAATGCATTAGAAATAGGTTGTACTTTAGGGTACCACAACCACGAACAAAACTAGAACAAAACCCGAGCAAACTAAAATCAAATAAGAAGATAAAAAGTATGGCAAAAGTGACAGTAGAAGGCAAATTTCCGAAGCGCATTGGTAATTATGTTTTGTATCCGTTGGGTGCTGATGTAGTTATGAGAGAAAACAGCGGATTTACAAGTGAAGCTTTGAAAACATCTCCAAAGTATGATTTAAGTAGGAGGAATGCTTCTGAGTTTGGACGGCTTTCCTCTACTTGTAAGGAACTTAGGTTGGCTTTGAAGCACTATTTACCTAAAAAGAATAATTTATTGGTGGTGAATGCCTTGAATAAAAAGATGCGTCAGTTGTTGGTTTTTGATATAACTTCGGTTAGAGGCGAACGTACTTTAGCTAACGCTATGGCGACTGCTGAAGGAAGGAGTCAATTGAAAGGGTATCATTTTAATCCTGTTGTAAATGGTGTTCTTACTACTACTTTTAATGCTGATAAGTTGCAAGTTAGTACAAGCGAAATTAGCTTTCCAGATAGAGCTACTAGTGTTGGTTTTACAGTTGTTTCTTTGGTGTTTGATTTTGATACCAAAGCTAGTTCTTTAAGTGAATGCAAAAAACACTTTTTTAATGCTACTACTTTACCTGATTTGATTGAACTTGAAGTTCCTAAAATGGAGCATACTAATGGTGTGTTGTTTACTATTTTGGTGGTTGAATTTTATATTCAAGAGGATGGTGGTTATGTTCCTTTGGTGGATGATGGGAGTAAAGTGGTTATGATTGTGGATTGATTAGTTTGCTGTAGATTCGTATTTTTTTAAAGTCTTTTCTAGAATTGCTTTCATTCTATTACGAATAACTTCGGGTTTTATGATTTCGATTCCGTTGCCAAAGCCTAACAGCAGGCGTTCTAATTCGTAGTTTTCTATTAAAAATAAGTGAATGATGATGCTTCCATCGTCGTTGGTTTTTATCAATCGTTGCGAGTTGTGCAAAGGTTTTGTTAGTACATAAGGTGCATTACTACGATCAATCCAAAGTTCAATTTTTCTGGGTTGCAATCCAGTATTTACCGTGACACCAACTACATTTTTATAAAACTTTTCTGCATCAAAATCTTCTTCAATGTAAGGCGTTTTAAAATCATAATCAATTGCAATAATTCGGTCTAATGCCAAATTGCTTATGGGTGCTTTACTTCGTTTTTTACCAATAAGAAACCATCGGTTGTTGAATTCTTTTAAAATAAAGGCATGAAACAGAAAGGTGTTTTCGTCGCGTGAAGTAAACGATTTGTAGGTAATTTTTAAAACTACTTTTTTGATGATTGCTTGATACAATTCGTCTAGGAAATGCAAACCTTTTAAATTCTCATTTTTATCCAAATGAATTACTGGTTGTGTATGCGATTTTTCAGCATATATTTTGTCTTCCAAACGTTGTAGGATGTCGGAAACATCATTGAATAAAGAAAAGTCTTTGAATTGTTTTAACATTGAAACGGTTTCGGTCAATACATTAATGTCTGTTTCTGTTAGCGGAATATCGGTTATGGTAAAGTCTTCGTCTTCGTATCGGTAGTATTTTTTGTCGTAGACTTCAATGGGTGCATTGTAGCCTAGTTTTTCGCTTCGCATTAACTGAATATCCAGTTGGACTGTTCGTTTGCTCACTGGATTTTCTTTTCCTTCATATTCAAATAAGGCATCACTTACGGCTTCAATTAAATCGTCCAATGTCCATGTTCGGTAACGATTTTGTAGGCATTTGTCTATGGTTTTGTAGCGGATTAGCGCATTTTTGTTTTGTGCCATTATTTATAGTGTTCAGTTTTCAGTTTTGAAACTTTGGTATTATTTTTTAGTTAAAAATTATAGTAATTGAATTTCTTTTTGGATGTTTTCTCTTGCTTTGGCTTCGTAGTTGGTTTTGAACACTTCTGTTTGATAAATCGATGGATTTTCTAAAAAGTGTTGTAATGCTTTTTTTCTTCCTGGTTTGTATAAAATGTTTGGATAGATTTTATATTCTTTTCTAATCTGGGTGCAATAGATTTTATAATCTTCCCAATCTTTTGAAAGTATTTTTAAATCGAAATCAATTAGCCAATTGGTATCTTCAATTTCATTGTGCTGGTGCAATTGTGTGGCGCAAATCATATCAAAAACCAATTGCTTGTTTACAGCTGCCTTTAGCGGTAAAATAGACACAGCATGTTCGGCACTTTTTAGTTCGTTGTCTTTTTTTGTGACTTTGTAAATGCAATCGTGGTAAAATATCGCGTACAAAACTTCCTTTGGAAATTGCAATTGTGCATGATGGATATCGTACAATGCAATCATTTCTTCCAAATGGGTTAAATTGTGATAGTGTCTTGATTTTGCTGAATACATCTTTTCTAAATCTTGCCACAAGGATGTGGTTTTTGAGGCTTCAAAACCTATTTTTAAAAGTAATTCTTTAAATCTTTCCTGTAATTTCATAATCAAATTTAAAGTTTATTTTTTACTACGCAAAATAATTGCGTAGTAGTTTTGAAATCTTTGTAAAGAAATAAAAACAATATCATGGAAACTATTAAACTTTATTGCAAAAAATGTAGTGTAGCGCTGACAAACGATCTAACAAAAATTTCTGATTCTGAAATTACATGGTTAGATGAAAGGAATTCTATTCCTGAAAACCGTTACCTAATTTCATCAGAAAGCGATAAAGCAACGCTTTTACTCGCAATTGATACTTATTTGTTAAAAGATAATCCAATTAATAGAGATTGTGGATGTTGTGGAAATTCAAATAATGGAAGCTATAACAAAATATGTGCAAACGGACACGAAGTAGCCACAAGAATTGATGATTGTTTTACAGGTTTTTACATAGAATTCGACTTAAATAAAATAATAATTAAAGAAAAAAATAAAGATGGTTATGCCTACGCAAAATAATTGCGCAGTTGAGATTAAATCTTTGCAGTATTAAAAGGAATTAGACAGATAGAGAGCTTCTCGATACAATTTTCTGTTTCAAAAACTTTCTTTTTTAAAACAGAAAATCACTCGAAGTGACGGTAGTAGGAATTAAAGCTTCTTGATACATTTTTGGTTTAGATGTTTTGATTTTCAAAAGTTCTCGATACGATTTTTATAAAACAGCTTGTCGCAGTTTTATAAAAATCACTCGAAGTGACGGTAAAATTAGTACGATGCTTAACATTAGCATGTTAATTAGATTAAGCCAAAAAACACTCGAAGTGACGGATGAAATAAATTTAATAAAAAAAATAAAATGAACACACAAATAAACGGATACGATTTAAAAGAATTGGGATTTCCACAAGGACAAATTATAGGAATAGCATTAAAAATTAACAGCAAAAGAAATGGTTTTAATCGTGAGCAGATGTTGGCGCATTTTAAATTGGTTCTTGAAACTCCAGAAGATTATATTGATGATGCTGTTTTTAGCAAATTAGCTGTAGCAATTATCGAAAAAGCTAATGAAAAACCAGAAGATTTTATACAATTAAATCCAGAACCAAAAGCATTTTCTGCTTACGGATTGGACCATATAGAAGAAGGTGCAAGAAAGCAAATGGAAGTTGCTATGCGATTACCTGTTACTGTTGCAGGAGCTTTAATGCCTGATGCGCATCAAGGTTACGGCTTGCCCATTGGCGGAGTATTGGCTACTAAAAATGCTATAATTCCGTATGGTGTTGGTGTCGATATTGGTTGTAGAATGGCGTTGTCGGTGTATGATATTCCAGAAGCGTTTTATTTTGAAAACGAAGCTAAATTCAAACGCGAATTGATTGCTCATACTAAATTTGGTGCTGGTCACGGATTCACTGGAAAATACAAATCTGATCACGCGGTTTTGGAAAGCAACTTGTTCAACGATCATACTTTCATTAAGAATTTGAAAGACAAAGCTTGGTCGCAATTGGGTTCGTCTGGTGGCGGAAATCACTTTGTGGAATTCGGAATTATGGAATTTGCGGAAGCAGACGAAATCTTAAATATTCCAAAAGGAAACTACGTTGCCTTATTGACGCATTCAGGTTCAAGAGGTTTTGGAGCAACCGTTGCTGGACATTATACTAAAATTGCGAAAGACGTTTGTAAATTACCAGATGTTGCGAGAAATTTAGCTTATTTGGATATAAACACCGATTTAGGTCAGGAATATTGGATTGCCATGAACTTGGCTGGCGATTATGCTTCGGCGTGTCACGAAATTATTCATACCAAAATGGAGAAAGCATTAGGTGCAGTCGTTTTAGCCAAAGTTGAAAACCACCACAACTTTGCTTGGAAGGAAATTTGGAACAATGAAGAAGTAATTGTGCATAGAAAAGGTGCCACTCCAGCAGCGAAAGGTGTGATGGGAATTATTCCGGGTAGTATGACTGCGCCAGGATTTTTGGTAAGAGGAAAAGGTGAGGAGAACGCCATCAACTCTGCATCACACGGTGCAGGAAGACAAATGAGCCGAACTAAAGCTATTCAGAATATTACTCAAAACGAGATGAAAAGTATTTTGAAAGATCATGGTGTAACTTTAATTGGTGCAGGATTGGATGAGGCTCCGATGGCTTATAAAGATATTCATCAAGTTATGGCAGCGCAACAAGAATTGGTTGATGTTGTGGCTAAGTTTACACCTAAATTGGTTCGAATGGCTGATGATGGTAGTCGTGAGGATTAGGGTTTAGTGTTCAGTTTGTGGTGTTAGCTGTTGGTGGTTGGTTTGACGTTTTGGTTTTTCATAGTTGAATTTATGCATGTTCGTCAGTTCGAGTGATTTTATAAACTAAAAATGCTAATTTTTGGTTTGTACAATTGTATCGAGAACCTCATATAACAATGATGTTTTTTTAAAACTATCATTTGCAAAAAAAAACCACAAGCTATAAACTTGTGGTTTTATAAAAAAGGGAAAAAGGGAATCTTAAATATTAAATCCGCCTGAAACTTCAATACGTTGTGCGTTGATCCATTTGGAATCGTCACTACATAAAAACGCAACTACAGAGCCGATGTCATCTGGTAAACCAACTCTTCCTAAAGCTGTGTTTGATGATAAAGTAGCGTTTAATTCTTTATTGTCTCGAACTGCACCACCACCAAAATCGGTTTCTATTGCTCCAGGTGCGACGGTGTTTACTCTAATTTTTCTTGCGCCCAACTCTAAGGCTTGGTAACGACTTAACGATTCTATTGCTGCTTTCATTATTGCATACGCAGCATAACCATTAAAACTAAAGCGTGTTAATCCAGATGAAATGTTCACAATA
>JAIEMH010000411.1 GCA_019752245.1 Flavobacteriaceae bacterium | reverse complement strand
CCTCCAGCAACAACTGGAGCTCCAGTAGCTGCAATAATAGGAGTACTAGCAGTATTGGCACTTGGAGCAAAAGCGTGAATAGCTTTTTTGAATTTTTTGCTATTGATTGCACGAACGTGTCCATTTGTTGCTGGATCAATAACATTATAAGAAGCTCCAACAATTTTATCATCAGATAGTGTTGTAACTTCAGTTTGAAACTTATCTAGTGCTACTACAACCTCGTCATCCGTGTATGCTTGTAAAGCAATTGGATAAGTACTGTTATTTACTAATACATTTGGATTGAAGTTAGTTCGAGGAATATGAATTACATTCATTTCCGAAGCCTCTCCCGATCCCATTTCGGCAACTGTGGTATCCAATTCTGGAATACCGTCTAGCCATGGAGCTACGTTTTGTGTGCTCAAATTTTGGATAACTCTGTTAACCCAAACCTCTGCAAAATTTGCTGGCATATCTTTTATTTATTAATTAAGAAAATAATTTTTTGTACTCTTCTGGGCTATCATTTTTGAATGATAGTTGTGCCTCTATTGAAAGCTTCTGAAAGTCTTCCATAGTTGCAACAACTGCAGAACCGTTTCCACTTGGTGTAGTTACACCAGCTGAAAAGTTTTGTTTTGCTGGAATTGCTAACAAAGTGCTCTCTAAAACTTCTGGCGAAGTCAAACCAAGCTGAATGAAAGCTTCTTTTTTATCTGCAGGAATTTTACCTTGAGTAACAGCAAGATCTACTTTTTGAGTAGTAGCTAATTTCAAAGCAGCCTCTTGAGCTTCTTTTGCAGTTTTTGCCGCTAATTCTAATTGAGCATTTTTATCGGTCAATGATTTAACTTGACTTGATAATTCCAACACTTTAGCTTCCACGTCTGAAGCTTCTACACCATCAGGTTGTGCGCTTGTAATTCCTAATGCCATTAAAGCAGGAATGCTTAAAATGATTTTTTTCATATTTTCAATGTTTAAATTTTTTGGATTTTTATCGCCACTAACCGAAAGACATAATGTTTGGATTTCTGACTCCTCTAGAATTTTACCATCAACGCTATAGATAGCAATTGAATTTCTGTTAGATGGAACTGGAACAATTGAAGCTTCTACAAGTTCCCATTCTTTCAAAATGAGTTTGTCGCCAACACGTTCCATCGAATCCCAATTTGGTAGAATTCCCATTGATGCGCCTTTGATAAAATCACGCTCTACTTGACCCGATATTTCAAGACCAATTGGTCTGTCTTTATCAAATTCTGGTTCGGCTTTAATGATGCCGTCTTTAACGCTTAAATTCAGCCAACGACCAATTACATTTTCATTTAAGTTGACATGATTTGATAGCATTACAGGATTGCTTTTAAAGCGATCTAGTTTCCCTCCAGATGTCAAAATAAAAAAACCATAACTATTTTGAACGGCATCGTCATTTAGTATAAAAACTTTTGGTTTTGGCATTACTTATTTTCAGTTTAATGATGCGATTATTTCGCTTTAGTGATGACAAAGATTCGTTGAAAGTGATTCTTAAAAAAATAACAGTACAGACGTTTAACACTTATGTATCAAGACTTAACATAGTTGTAAAGCAAGTAAACAGGATTTTTTTTGATAGAATGTAATAATTCAACTTTGCTATAAATAATTACATTATGGCAGTTAGAAAACAGGTTGAAAAAGACTATGCTAAAATCTTATTTGTGAATGAAAACATCTCACAAAAGGAAATTGCATTGCGAGTAAAAGTCACTGAAAAAACATTAACCAAGTGGATTATTGAAGGTAAGTGGGAAGCTTTGAAAAAATCAATGCTGGTTACAAAAGACAATCAATTGACTGCATTATATGATCAATTGGAAATCATGACTAATGAAATTAAAACACGTCCAATTGTTTATGATGTGCCGCAATTTTTATTGAAGCCTATAAAACTTAAAGATAATGATGGCTGTGAGTTTTTAGAATATCCAAAAATCAATGAAAAAGATTATCCAATAAAGATTGGAAACTTTGCCAATTCTAAAGATGCAGACATAATTGCCAAACTTACAGGAGCAATTAAAAAACTTGAAACTGAAACAAATATTGGCGATACAGTTGACGTAGCAAAAAAATTAATTCAGTTCATTTCAGGTCAAGATATTTCTCATGCAAATATATTGACCAAATACTTTGACGCCTATATTAATGAGCTAATGCGTAAGATATAATGGGTTTAAGAAGTGATAAAACTTATTATGCGCAATGGCAGGAATTTAGAGATAATACTCTAAAAGCAACGCCTATTGATTTATATGAAACTGCTCATCAGAAATCTGCAAGAATTGCACATTTAGAAGCGCACCCTGAGCAATGGTTTAAATACTACTTTCCTAATTTTTACACTTCAGAACCAGCGCCTTTTCATATAAAAGCAACGAAGCGAGTTTTATCTAACCTTGAATGGTTCGAGGTTCGTTCATGGGCTAGAGAATTATCAAAGTCAGCTAGAACGATGATGGAAGTACTTTACTTGGCAATGACAGGTAAAAAGAAAAATATCATAATGACATCATCAACGTATGACAATGCGTGTAGATTGCTTTTACCATACAAATCAATACTTGAAGCCAATAATAGAATTATTAATGATTACGGCGAACAACAAAGTCTAGGAAATTGGGAAGCTGGTGAGTTTGTAACTCGTAAAGGCGTTTCATTTCGTGCGCTTGGAAAAGGTCAAAGTCCTCGTGGAACTCGTAAGGATGAAGTTCGTCCAGATGTTTTACTAATTGATGATTTTGATACTGATGAAGAATGCAGAAATATTGAAAGAATTAAAGCGAGTTTAAAATGGCTTGAAGAGGCATTAATTCCTACACGTTCAATCTCTGGACATTTATTAATAATGGTTTGTGGAAATATCATTGCAAAATTTTGCTGTGTTACGGAATTAGCAAAAAAAGCAGATTATCATGATGTGGTAAACATTCGTGATAAAAATGGCAAAAGTACATGGGAAGCCAAAAATAGTGAAGCCGCAATTGATAGAGTTTTAAATACAATTTCTTTCAATTCAGCACAAAAAGAGTATTTCAACAATCCAGTTTCTGAAGGTGATGTTTTTAAAAAATTGACCTATGGTAAATGTCCACCACTTTCTTTTTGCGATGATGTTATTGTTTATGTCGATGGTTCGCCATCCAATAAAGAAAAAGGAAATGCATCAACAAAAGCGATAGCAATTATTGGTTATCGAAATCAAAACTTCTACATCTATAAAATGTGGGTTGATCAAATGAGCAATTCAAAGTTTGTTGACTGCCTATATGAAAGTCATAATTATTTAACCAGGAATAAAGTTGATACCAAACGAATTCACATAGAAAATAATTCACTTCAAGATCCATTTTATGAACAGGTGATTTTGCCTCTTATTTATGCTAGAGCTTTAGATCATGGTTTCACGTTGCCGATAACTCCAGATACTCGAAAAAAACCCGAAAAGTTTTATCGAATTGAAGGAACATTAGAGCCATTAAATAGGTTGGGTAAATTGATTTTTAATATTGATCAGAAGGAAGAACCAAACATGGTAAGAACAAACGATCAAATGATCTCAGTATCGCCAACAACTAAAATAATGGATGCACCAGATGCAATAGAAGGAGGAGTTTGGATAATTAAAAATAGAGTTACAAAAAAGAATACAAGTTATTCATACGGCGCAAGAAGTAGCCGAAAATACTAAATTATGTTTATAGAAATAGAAGATTTTGGAAGCGTAATTTATGCTTACCAAGTAGAGCAAATAACTGAAGGTAACGAAGATTTGGTAAATCAAGCATTAGCTGCAGGAGTTGAAGAGGCAAAAAGCTATTTAACTGCAAACGTCAATAGTTTAAAAACATTTGATGGTCGAATTGTATATGATGTCGAAGCAATTTTTAATACTTCTGGACTTGATAGAAATTCATTGATTTTACAACATTGTTTGACTTTAGCAAAGTTTCATTTAGCGGTTTTATGCAATGCCGATTTTATCTATGAACAGGCAAAAGAACGCTATGACAGAGCTATTGACTGGTTTACAAAATTGGCTAAAGGTACTGTGGTTCTTACATCGTTACCTAGAGTTGACATTGAAACAACTGAAGATAGAAATCCATTTAGTTCTGGATCACGAACAAAATTTAATCACGATTATTAATTATGAGAATTACAGATAAGATAGCCAATGTTTTAGGCTACAGCAAAACAACCGATTTAGCAACTACACAAAAAACTATTACTAAAACAGGTAATAGCTATGTGCCAACTATTGCTCCAAAAACTATTTCGCAAACACGTCAAGATATCAAGAATTATACTGATTCAAAAAATATGTTTTTGAATGTAGATAATCCTAAGCGTTACCCATATTATAACTTATTGGCAAACATAATGGTTGATTTGCACCTTCAAAGTCAAGTGAATAATAGAATGCGTAAAAGTTTAGCCAAGCCATTTATTTTTAAAGATGCTACAGGAAAAATTGATCTAGAGTTGACTTTACAATTCCAAAATAAAAAATTCATAAAAGATGTTAACATAGCCATTCTTGAAACCATTTATTATGGGCATTCTCTTGGTGAGTTTGACTATGTAAACAATGATTTAGTATTTACAATTATACCTAGACAAAATGTTGATCCTGTAAATGGTTTCATTTATACTGATTATACAGAAGATAAAAAAATAGATTATCGTATACAAAAAGAATATAATTCATGGTTAATTGAATTTGGAGACAATAAATCTTTTGGATTATTAGATGGTTGTATACCACATGTATTATTCAAACGATTTGCAATAAGTTGTTATTCTGAATTATGCGAGATATATGGTATTCCACCTAGGGTTTTGAAAACTAACACTCAAGATAGAGTTATGGTATCTCGTGGCGAAAAGATGCTTAAGGATATGGGCTCAGCCGCTTGGTTTATTATTGATGAAAATGAAGAGTTTAGCTTTGCACAAGGAGTTTCAACAAACGGAGATGTTTATAAAGGATTGATTTCTTTATGTAACAACGAAATGTCAATGGGAATTTCTGGAACTGTGGTAGGTCAAGATACAAAAAACGGATCTAATGGAAAAGAGAAAACATCTGTTACAATTCTTGGTGATTTAGTCGATAGTGATTTATCATTAATTGAAGAAGTTTGGAGTTCAACAGTAATGAATTCCTTAAAAACATTAGGTATAATAACCAAAGATGTCACATATGGTTATGCTGAGGCAAAAGATTTAGAAGCATTATGGAAAATGGTTGTTGAAGCATTACCATATTTAGAAATTGATGTAGATTGGATTGCAACAACATTTGGAATAAAAGTTACAGGCGTAAAGAAACTATTAGCAAATACTGCAAATACTAAAAAATTAAGTCTAGAAGATTACGAGAGTTTTTTCGTTTAAGCCCTAACTACTTTGGGGCATTTCACTCAAGAATTAAAAGCTTGTATAATTGCGGTTGTGTTGATTGTAAAAACAACGCATCACAATTAAATTTATCAATTGGCGATTCGTTTAAACAACTTTTAAACGTTGGTAAAAATGCATTTAAACGATTGCACGAAATTGGAACTTACAAACCAGAGGATTTAAAAAATGAAAAAGTATATCAAGATTTGATTAATCAAACTTTTGATGTTTTCAATTTTGCCATTTCAGACAATGACATGCCAAACGAAATGCGAACGGCTTTACAAGAAGATGCTTTTCTATTTGGCGGATTAAAAACTCATGCACAACTATTTGAAGCTTCAAAATTATTGTTGGATGATAATGGCAATTTAAAGCCATTTAGGCAATTATCTAACGAGTTTGACAAACTAAATTCTAGCTACAATAAAAATTATTTGGAGGCAGAATATGAGTTTGCGGTTAGTTCATCGCAAATGGCTGCCAAATGGTCTGAGTTCAGTAATAATGATAGATATTATTTACAGTATAGAACTGCTGGCGATAATCGAGTACGTGAAGAGCATGCCGCACTTAGTGGAATTACTTTACCAAAAGATGATCCGTTTTGGAGTTCTTATACGCCCCCAAATGGTTGGAACTGTCGTTGTACAGTTGTTGAAGTTTTAAAAGATAAATATCCACTCAGTGATTCTGTAAAGAGTATCACTGCAGGTGAAAAGGCAACAACACAAATTGGCAAAGAAGGAAAGAATAGATTAGAAATTTTTAGGTTTAATCCTGGTGCAGATAAAAAGTTATTTCCGCCATTACACCCAAACAATAAAATTGCTGGAGCTAAAGCAGCTACACCAATTATTTTAACAATGTTTAGTGAAAAACCTGATTTTAAAAATACCAAAAAAGAGTTAATAACTCGTTTAGTAAAAGGTAAAGTTCAAGTTAAAAGAAAGGAATTAAATAAACCGATTACATTCACATCAAAAGGAATAGGAGATGCCGTTAATAAGCCTCACGAATTTATTGCAGATAAAAATAAAATGCTATTGAATATTGATAAAGTACTTAAAAAAGCAACTTATTTAGGAAGTGAGCCAGATTATAAAAAGAATCCAATGGTAAAACAAATCCACGTTTTTGAAATTGATATAAAAGGTGTTAGGACTTTTTTAATAAACAGAGAACTTACAACAGGAGAGATACATTTTTATAGTGTATCGGATGGTGAGATGGTAATAAAAGACATAAAAAAATAGCCAAACAACCATTTCAGAGGAACTACAATCCAATGCTGTATCGTTTGACTACGTTGCAAATATACAAAACTTTTTGAAATGCAAGACTTTATAAAAAATATTCTATCCGATTTGCGCGTTGACTTGACCGATGAGTTTGACAGAAACTTTGAGCGTAAAGCATTTTTTGACAAATCTTGGAATGAAACTTCTATACCAAACAAGCGTGGAAGCTTGATGATGCGTCCAGGAAAATTACGCCGATCAATTAAGTCCAGAGAAAATAAAAATGAGTTAACCTGGTCTAGTAGTTTGCCTTATGCAAGTTTACAAAATGAAGGCGGTGAAATTGTTGTAACTGAAAAAATGAAACGTTTCTTTTGGGCAATGTTCTTTAAAGCTGATGGTGCAAAAACATTTAAAAGAGATAAAGATAAGAGTGTTGTAATAAGAAATACAGAAAGAAATAAAAAACTTACTGCAGAAGCAGCAATATGGAAAGCATTAGCACTTCAAAAGGTTGGTGCAAAAATGAAAATAAAACAACGCCAGTTTATAGGTGATCATCCACAGGTTAGACAAAGAGTTGAACATGTTGTTGACATAAACATGAAAGAACTAGAAAAAAAAATATTTAATAAATTGAAACGATGAAAGTAGTACTACAGAATATTCAAACCATTTTATCTAGCATTCCAGAGTTAAAATATATTGACGAAGATTGGGGACAATTGGACGACTATAGTCCGAACCCACCAACTCAATTTCCTTTAGTTCTTATTGACATTGGAAGCCTGCAGTATAGCGATATTTCTAAAGATAGGAGTGCAACTCCTGTAAATAGACAAATGGCAACAGGAACAATAGTCTTGAGTATTGCAAATTTAAAACTTACTAATACTAGTTTTAAAGCTCCGCAAATGCAAAAGGATCAAGCTTGGAGTATTTGGGACATTTTAGAAAATGTTCATAAGAAATTGCACGGAGTAAGTGTTGAAGGCTCGGCTGGTGCAATGATGCGAACTAATTTGCGAAAAGTGAAACGTGATGATGGAATTCAAGAATATGAAGTTACTTATACCGTTGGAATTACTAATGTTTAATCAAACAATTTCGTTTGAGCATCAATAGAAGCTTGGACAGCTCTTAATTTAGAAATTACTGGAGTATTAAGAACCTCGTAAAGGGTAGTTCTTGAAATCGGATAAATTGGGCATATATATTTACGCCAAACAACAGTTGTTGGAATATCTTCTGTTTTATGAAGTTCGTACAGTTCCTTGATAAGCTTATATCTCAATAGCTTATTACGTTGAACTCCAAGACTACGATTAACAGACGTTTTCATATTTACAAAAGTATAAAAGTTACAGTTTATAACAAAATTTAATTTTTTAGTTATAAATGTAAAGTAAAAGCATAAAAAAACCCGATTATTAAATCGGGTTTAGCTTTTAATATTGATAGAACCTATATTTTGATTCACCAGTATAAAAATAGAATCTTATTTTTTTATCAGTTTTTATAAAATCCCGATATCCTGCCTTACTTGTAAAATCTTCAAGCGTTATTTTCGGATAAAAAACTTTTTCTACAATAGAGTACATTACACTTGGTTCTGCAAAAAACTCTCGTAATTTATAAGTTTCATCTTGATTTTTAGTTAGTCTAAATATTACGCCATTGTCATACCTATTTACACGTGATTCTTCAATTTGTACCGCTGTTAATCCTACAGGGACGTACACCAGTAAATAATATTCTTGACTTTCTTTTTCTTTCAAAAACTGAAATTTTTGAGTGCCAGAATTAACTAATGAGTTTGTTAATTCTTTAATTGCTGGCAGTGTACTACTTTGAAGCTTTTCTATTGTTCCAAAATCTTGACTGAATGCTGTAATTGAGAACAGTAATAAAAGGATTGTTTTTTTCATGGTTGTATTTTATGTAAATTCTTTCCAAAAGTAATTATTTTTTAGTATCGTTTGTCTGTCCAGTGAATAATCTTCCCTTTAAAATCTTCGTTAAAGAAATCAAAAAAATCTTCTATTGTATCAAAGCCGTCGTTTTGTGATAGTTCGTGAACTTCTTTAATTTCTATAAGTCTGTCGTCAATGATAACTTCCAGATAATTAAATCGTTTTGGACTCAGTTTTGATGGTTGTAAATTTCTAAAATTACTAATCCAAGTTATTTCAATTTTCTGCGTACTAATAACTGGAATTCTTGGAGCAAAGCGAAACATATCCTTAGTTCTATTATTGATAAAAAAATCAATTATCATTCCTGGTTTCCATCTATCTTTTTTATCTTCACGCATGGAGTGAAGTTTTGCATTGAAAGGATTGCTGTTTTTGAAACCTTTATCTAAACATTCAAAATATTCTGGAGGCATTAAATACCTTTTACCTTCTTTAGAAATTTCAGCATATCTTTTCTCTAACGATACCCATATCTTTTCAACAAAGTATGTAGGTTTGCCGTTTAATTGCGTGCTAAATGGTAGATTCATAATTAAATTTTGTTTGTATACATCTGTTATTTTAAATGAATTAATTTGCAGTTTTCACAATAAAATTTGCCGTTATTCTCAATTACTGGCATTTCTGCTTCACATTGAAAACAGTATAAATATTTTTTTGTCTTTTGACGTTTATCAAGGCGTTCCTGTTCTATTTTTTCAACCTGTTCGTTAACGTCTTTTAAAAATTCTTTATCGGTTTCAATATTAGATTTTAGCCGCTTTTTTATTTTTAGAACTTCATCGCCAAGAGCAGCAATTAGAAGTAAATTGATAAAAAATGTTATAATAATTGTATGCAGTATTATTTCAGTTTCTCTCATGATCATCCAGCAATTCATTAATAATATTTTTAAAAACTAACGGCGGTTGATAATCGTTAAGCCATTGCTCACGGCTTGTATTTTTTGCCACTATAAATTGACCTTCAATTGATAGTATATTTTGTCTTTTACCATAGATGGACTGCTGTAACTTGCTAAGAGCTTTCCAAGCGGTTGTGTTTTCTATTTTGTTTCTCATGTGTTTTTTGTTTTATGTAAATTCGGGGTAATCATTGTTT
>JAIEMH010000024.1 GCA_019752245.1 Flavobacteriaceae bacterium | reverse complement strand
CGCTCTTCCGATCTCAAACACAAAATATATCCACTTTCCCAGCTCTATATTTCTTCTATTGACACATCACACCTCCATCCCTCCCCTCGATTTATATCCGTCCATACCAAGAAACCACAAACCCCCCCTCCCAAAAACAACTTTTCATTATTTAAAGAATGGTTATTAATTTTACTAATTTGTTTTTTAAATAGTACTTTTATAATAGCCTATTATTATGGAAAAGACATTCGTGTAAGAAGTTATTACACTGAAAATGAAGCTAGAGAACGATGCGAAATTTTAAGCCAAGGTTCTTTTTTTATAAGTGGTTCTTATAGTTCTAATTATTATGATAACGAAAATAACTATGACAACGAAGCAGTTGTCGATACAGCAATTACTTCGTCACCTATGCCAGTTGATAGTGCTGCAAAACCAAAAGATTACTTCTTTTATAGAGGCAAAAAACATTCTAACTTTTCATTGATTGATAAAAACATTAATTCTTACAGCTTTTTTAGATTTAATGATGATTCATTGAGAAAAGTAAAAATTAAAGATTTGTTAGTTGCTAATAAAAAAGAAGAAATAAGAACTATTTTCAAAAAATATTTATCCATTGCAAAAGACCATAATTTAAAGGCTAATATTGACGAAAACAAGTGGTTGAACTTAATTTATGATTACCCAAAATATGAAAAATATAAAAATATAGGAAGCAAAGAATTTGAGGTTTTTTATGAATATGAAAACCAAAATGTTAGAGCAACAATTGATTCTACAGAACAATATTTTAAAAAAGTAAATGATAAAGTATATTTATACAACAGATATTATGTTCCAGAGGATGCATTAAAAAATTCTTATGAAACTATTTCTAATAGCTGGACAAAACCTAATGCCAATTTTGAAACTTTATTAATATCATTATTTGTTTCCATTGGATTTTCTTTGTTGATTTTTTCTTTTAGAGTTACTTCTGGAAAAAACTGGTTAATTGCAGTAGTTTCATTAGGTGTAATTAATATTGTTATCGGAATTATAAGTGCATTTGCATCGTCAGAATACTTTTATTTCGGAATTATTTTATTACTAGTTATTGCACTTTTCATACACTTTTTGGTAGTAATTTCTAATAAAAAAGGAAAAGGAATTTCGGGCATAACACTTAATGCATTATTATGGATTTTACCGTTTTTTGGTCCGCTTTTATATGCTTTAGTTTTAAAAATAGCTAAAGAAGTAAGTGGTTACAATTTAGTTATCGATATTGGATTGCGCGAAAAACAATTTCCCTTTATAACCTTTTTAAAAGAATATGATTTTGAACTTCTTTGGATTAACATTTTATTCATCTTTATAATAATGTGCTTTTTATCAAGAAAAATTAAACAATGGCGTGGTATAGCCGAAGGTTAAAAAAACAAAACCCCTTAAATTAATTTTTAAAGGGTTTTTAATTTTGGTAAAGTTCTTATGTACAATTCCTCAACTTTTTTTCGTGCCCAATCTGTTTTTCTTAAAAAAGACAAACTAGATTTAATTGTTGGATTATCTGTAAAACATTTAATTTTTATAAGTTCACCCAACGTATCAAATCCGTAGAAATCTACTAATTGTTCCACTATTTTTTGAAGTGTAATGCCGTGAAGTGGATCTTTTGATTTTTCCATGAAGCAAAAGTAACACTATCAAATTAGTAAGCATAAAAAAATCATCAAAAGTTTCCTAATGATGGTTTTCTTTATTTTTTAAAACTATTGAACGGCTAAAAAAGCATTGATGTTTCCATAGCCATAATCTACATTTTTTATTGGATAATAAGTAGAAGATTGTTTCATTTTTGTCAAAACTTGATCTCTTGTCCAACTTGGATTTTTAGCCCAAACTAAGGCAGCAATTCCAGCAGTAGTAGCTGTTGCAACAGAAGAACCACCAACATAGTCTGTTTGATTATCATAATAACTATCAACCGGAACTGTATTTCCAGAGACACTTCTTTGCATTTGAATTGTAAAATCTATTTTACCTCCAGAATGACAAACATCACATCTTTGATTGGAAGTTCCTTCTTTTACGCCAGTTACAGCAACAGTTTCTGCCATCCAAGCAGGAAAAATAACACCTACAAAATTGGTAAAACTTGTAGAAGTTCCACCAGCACAAAAAATTAATTTTCCTTTGCTGTAAGCATATTTTACACCATCTTCAATCTTTCCTACAGAAAAAATGTGTCCCATTGACATTGAAATAATCTTAACATTTACATTATTTGCTAAAGCAGTAAAAGCATCTTTTACACCATTTTGCTCATGATATCCGTCTAGAACAACATTAGAAGCTGCACGATAAACTATTAAATTAGAATTGTAAGCCACGCCAACAGGCAAACCATTATCATTTCTTGGTGCCGCTGCCACAGATGACATACTTGTTCCATGTCCGCATTGGTCATTTGGTCCGTCTGTGCCTGTGCTCCATGGCCAAATAGAATCTACATATACTCCAAATTTTTGAATTGTTCTTCCAGTAGACAATCCATCGTTGAAGTTACTACCTAATAAAGTTTGGTTTGGAGAAACACCAGTATCGATAATTCCAATAGTAATTCCTCTTCCTGTAGAAACGTTCCAAGCACTTGGAATGTTATGTTGATAAAAAGTCCAAGGTACTTTTGCACCGGGAGTTATTGTAGTATAATCAGCAGTATTTAACGTTTCTGCATCATATCCACAACCAGAAGAACCGGAAGAACTTGAAGCACTTAAATTTACTTTTTCAACTCCTGAATTTGCAAAATAATTGTAATCGCCAGGTTCAATGTATCTAACAGTCTTATTTTTTCTTAAAGCAATTATTGTTTCTTGTTTTTCTATATAAACATCCATCAAATTAAGATAAGTATCACTAGAAAGTACTACTTCATCCTTTGATTTTCCTTCATAATGTGCAATAACATTTAGCAAACTAGCTTGAAATTTGGCATTTTCTGGAGATTTACTTCTGTCAAAATCTGTTGAAGAAGAACCAAAACCTATAGTTATAATGTGATTTCCTCTAAAAGAAGCACTCCACAATAAATGATTAGAAGCATCTTTCCAGTTAAAAGTACCTTTTGTATTCATTGTGGCATCAATTTGAGAATTAATTTGTTGAGCCGTCAAAGGATCTTTCTGAGATTGATCAATAGTAATTTCGTCAAAAGAATCATCTTTGGAGCAAGAAGTAAAAATAAACACAGATAAAACTAATAATTTTAAGATATTTTTTGTCATGTTACATATTTTTATTGGTTAGTATTACGAAAATAACATTTTTTTGCATATAAAATAAAAAAAGTCACCATTAAAAAATGGTGACCTTTCCGTTCGAAATTAATCGAAACTAACCAATAACTCTAAATAATTTTGTTCTTAAAATAAGAATTTAACTCCAACTTGTAAATTCCCTAAAGTTCTATCTCCAACTGAATTCATTGGATTTGCATTGAATTGAAATGTTGTGGTTTTATCACCTACTTTTGGAGTTTCAGTCATTGAACCAACATTGAAAATTGTAAATGAAGTTTCTACTGTCATCCATTTATTAACAATGTAATCAAAACCAGGTGCTAATTCTAAAGCGAATGAAGAAGTTTTTCCGTCAGAAATTTTGTCTTTTCCAATCATAACTGGTAATGCTGCTTGACCGTAAAAGAATAAACCTCCAGAAACGTTCCAGTATTTTCTAACTAATGGTTTAACAACAAAAGTGTTTGCATCAGCAGTCGTTACGCCTGCACCATTAACAGTTTTTGAACTGATGTTTCCAACACCAACACCAACTGTTACAGAAGGAGTAATAAAAGTTCCAACAATTGGCAAAATCATGTTTGATGTTGTTTTTGCATCACCAGTTTTTTCAGATGAAAATGATACTTGACCAGCAACCCACCATGTGCCTTCTAAACCTTTACTTTCTTTCTCTTGTGCATTTGCAGATAAACCAAATAAAGCTATTGCTGCAACTAATAAAATTTTTTTCATTTTGTTTTTAGTTTTAAATTATAGGACAAATTTATCTGCAATACATCTTATATAAACTGATATAAATCATAGTTAGATTTTTTTTTTCGTACTAAATAATTTCTTTTTTCTTTCATAAAATTGTTACTACATTTGCAGCAATATGATTAAAACCGCTAACATACTTAACAAGAAAGCCCGATTCGATTATGAAATTATCGAAATCTTTTCTGCTGGAATTGTTTTAACTGGTACCGAAATAAAATCCATCCGATTAGGAAAAGCCAACATTACCGAAAGTTTTTGCGAGTTTAATGATGATGGAGAACTTTTTGCCATTAATACTTCTATTGAAGAATATGCTTTTGGAAATCAATTTAATCATAAAGCCAGAAGCGAACGCAAACTTTTACTTAACAAAAGAGAACTAAAATCATTAGAACGAAGCGTTGAGACTAAAGGCTTAACAATTGTTCCATTACGTCTTTTTACCAACGAAAAAGGTTTGGCTAAACTAGAAATTGGTTTATGTCGTGGTAAAAAAACCTACGACAAACGCGAATCTTTAAAAGAACAAGATACCAAACGAGATTTGGCTCGTATTAAAAAAGAATACAATTAATTAAAGTCTTAATTAATAAATAATCTCAAAAACTTTCCTTTTTACTGTATATTACAAATTATATGATGAAAGATTTGCTAAAAAAAGGACGAGAACAAAAAGAAATTTCTACCCGAACATTATCCAAAATTATCAATGTCGATCAAGCATTGATAAGCAAATACGAAAATGGACACAGAATTCCAACTCTTGAGATTCTTAACAAACTTGCCATAACTCTTGAAATTGATTACAACCAACTTTTAGTAGCTTGGTACAAAGCTAAACTTCTAAATCATCTAGATTTTAACAGTCAAACTATTCAAGCTATTACAGAAATCCTAGAAGAAAAAGGCATTTCAATTTCTAAAGATGATAAAAGAGATAATAAAATTGCCGATATTTTAAACGAAATCGAAAATCTAAAATTTAAACTCAATAAATTATAGAGTTATATTTTAATTTTTATTTTCTAATAAAGGCACAAATTTAAAATCACCAAATTCATGTTTTTCAAATTGTGTTTCGTTTTTTCTAATCAACATTGTCATGATTTGGTCTTTATCACCAACAGGAATCACCAATTTTCCTCCAATTTTTAATTGAGCCATAAGTGGTTGCGGTATAATTGGCGCACCAGCAGTAACAATTATACTATCAAATGGCGCATGATTTGGTAAACCTTTATAACCGTCGCCAAACGATAAATGTTTAGGTCTAATTCCTAGTTTTGGTAATAATAAAGATGTGGTTTTAAACAATTCATTTTGTCTTTCAACTGAATATACTTTTGCGCCAAGCAAACACAAAACTGCAGTTTGATAACCGCTTCCGGTTCCTATTTCTAGGATTTTGTGATCTTTTTTAACTTCTAACAATTGACTTTGAAAAGCCACTGTGTAGGGTTGCGAAATTGTTTGTCCAGCACCAATAGGAAAAGCCTTGTCTTGATAAGCAAAATCTTCAAAGCTAGAATTCAAAAATAAGTGTCTCGGAATTTTTTTAATCGCTTCCAATACATTTTTATCTGTAATTCCTTTTTCTTCTAAAACTTTAGCTAATTGATTTCTAAGTCCTTGATGCTTGTTAGTGTCTTTCAATTTGGGTATAGATTTGTTTCCGTAAAAATAGTTTGAAAAAACTAAAAAACAAATTTGAAATCCTAAATAACTTTAAACTCTTAAACTTTTAAACTTTAAACTAAAATTGTACTTTTGATAAAATTTAATTCTATGCTTAAAGTTGGCGTTTTAGGTGCTGGTCATCTCGGAAAAATACATTTACGATTATTAAATCAATCAGAAAAATATGAATTAGTTGGTTTTTATGATGAAAATCAAGAAAACGGAGCTAAAATTGCAGCCGAATTTGGATACAAACAATTTGATACCATTGCCAAATTAATTCACGCTGTAGATGTTATAGATATTGTAACTCCTACTCTTTCGCACTACAAATGCGCCAAGGTTTCGATAAAATCTGGCAAACATGTATTTATAGAAAAACCAATTGCTACAACAGTTGAAGAAGCAGAAGAAATTATTGCTTTATCAAAAGAATACAATGTAAAAGGTCAAGTTGGACATGTGGAACGATTCAATCCAGCGTTTATTGCTGTGAAAGATCAAATTGAAAATCCAATGTTTATTGAAACGCATCGTTTGGCCGAATTCAATCCGCGTGGTACTGATGTTCCTGTAGTTTTAGATTTGATGATTCACGATATAGATGCCATTTTAAGTGTTGTAAAATCAAAAGTAAAAGCCGTTCATGCAAGCGGAGTTTCTGTTTTGAGTCAGTCGCCAGATATTGCCAATGCAAGAATTGAATTTGAAAACGGTTGTGTTGCTAATATTACTTCAAGTAGAATTTCAATGAAAAACATGCGTAAATCACGTTTTTTTCAAAAAGACGCTTACATTTCTGTTGATTATTTAGACAAGATTTGTGAAGTTGTAAAAATGAAAGAAGCGCCAGAAGTTCCTGGTGATTTTGACATGATTTTACAAAATGCTGAAGGCGAAAAGAAGCAAATCTATTTCAACAATCCTGATGTTTCTCCGAATAATGCCATTTTGGACGAATTGGAAACTTTTGCCGACGCCATTGTAAAAAATACTACGCCAATTGTGACTTTAGAAGATGGAACTGAGGCATTGCGAGTTGCTTATATGATTATTGATTCGATGAACGAAAAATAATATTGACCGCAAATTAAAAATAAAATTTGTGAATTTGCGATTGAAAAATTAAAACAAACTAAACAAATATAATGAAAACAATAGCTGTAATTGGTGCAGGAACGATGGGTAACGGAATTGCCCACACTTTTGCACAAAGCGGTTTTACCGTAAAACTAATCGATGTTTCCGAAAAATCATTAGAAAAAGGAATGGCAACAATTGCTTCTAACCTTGACCGAATGGTTACAAAAGGAACAATTACCGAAGATGATAAATTCAAAACTATCGAAAATATAATCACTTATACTGATATCAAAGATGGTGTTGTTGGAACTGATTTAGTAGTTGAAGCTGCAACCGAAAATGTAACTTTAAAATTAAATATTTTCAAGCAATTGAGCGAAGTTTGCGATCATAATGTGATTTTGGCAACAAATACTTCATCAATATCAATTACTCAAATTGCAGCTCAAGTTGTTCATCCGGAACGCGTAATTGGAATGCATTTTATGAATCCGGTGCCAATTATGAAATTAGTTGAAATCATCCGTGGTTATTCAACTTCAGATGAAGTGACTAAAATCATCATGGATTTATCTCTAAAATTAGGAAAAACTCCAACAGAAGTAAACGATTATCCAGGATTTGTAGCCAACAGAATTTTAATGCCAATGATTAACGAATCAATTGAAACGTTATATAATGGTGTTGCTGGAGTTTCAGAAATCGATACGGTTATGAAACTAGGAATGGCGCATCCAATGGGACCATTGCAATTAGCAGATTTCATCGGATTAGACGTTTGTCTTTCTATTCTAAACGTAATGTACGACGGATTCAAAAATCCAAAATATGCACCTTGCCCACTTTTAGTAAATATGGTTATGGCTGGAAAATTGGGTGTGAAATCTGGTGAAGGCTTCTACGATTATTCTGAAAGTAAAAAAGCTGAGAAAGTTTCTAAACAGTTTAGCAAATAAAAGTCGTTAGTGCTTAGTCCTTAGTTTATAACTATTACCAACTAAGGACTAATTACTATGTACTAAAAAACTATATATGAGCAAAATAATCCCTTTCAAAGCCGTTAGACCAACTCCTGATAAAGTAGCGTTGGTAACTTGTCGTAATTATGATGATTATTCGCCTGCTGAATTAGCTTCATGGTTGGATTTCAATCCTTATTCGTTTCTACACGTAATAAATCCTGCGTATGTACATTCACAGAAGATTACTTTGGACAAACGTTTTAAAGGTGTAGCTCATAAATATCAAGATTTCAAAAACGATGGAGTTTTTTTAGAAGATGAAAAATCGGCTTTCTTCTTGTATGAAATTCAGACTAAAAATCAGACGTTTACAGGAATAGTTGCTGGAACTTCGATTGAAGATTACAAAAATAATATCATCAAGAAACACGAAGACACCTTGCAATATCGTGTGGAATATTTTAAGGATTATTTGCAACAAACCGGTTTTAATACCGAACCAGTTTTGATTACTTATCCCGATAATCCAGAAATAAATTCGTGGATTTCTGAAAAGAAAAAGGAACAGCCAATCTATCATTTTTCGACAACCAACAAAGAAAAACATACACTTTGGAAAATTGAAACCGATGCAGAAATTACTTGGTTAGAAAATCAATTTGAAAAAATTCCAGAATTATACATTGCCGATGGACATCACCGTTCGGCTTCGGCAGAATTATTATACGATCAAAATGTAGCTTTAGGAAATGAGCACTTAAACAATTTTATGAGTTTTCTAATTGCAGAAAGTAATGTGAAAATTTATGAATTCAATAGGATCATTCGTGATTTAAACGGAAATTCTAAAGAAGATTTTCTGGAAAAATTAGCCAATCATTTCATTATCAAATCCAAAGAGCAGGAATTGTGGAAGCCTCAAAGTAAATTTGAATTTGGAATGTATCTTGATGGAAGTTTTTATGCGTTATTTTACAAACAAGAAACTAAAAATCCATCAATTCTAGAGAATCTAGATGCTCAAATTTTATACGATAAGGTTTTGCAACCCATTTTAGGAATTGAAGATTTACGAAACGACGAACGCATTGAATACATTCCTGGAAAACAATCTATTTTAACGATAAAAGAATTGGTTGACGAAGGTGAATTTGAAGTTGGATTCATGTTATATCCATCGGACATTTCAGAAATTAAAGCTTTGGCAGACAACAATTTAATTATGCCACCGAAATCGACTTATATTGAACCGAAGTTTAGAAGCGGATTGATGGTTTATGAATTATGATTTTTTAGAAAATAGAATATAGAAAAAAGAAAATAGATAGATTTTTAGGAACACAGATTTAAGAAATCGATAAAATTTTAAAAATTTCTCTAATTTCTTAAATCTGTGTTCCTTAATAAAATAATATACAAATGTCAATAAAAGAAAACCTTCTCCAAATAAAATCACAAATTCCAAATCATGTAACACTTGTTGCGGTTTCTAAAACCAAACCAGTTTCTGATTTAATGGAAGCATACAATGCTGGTCAACGAATTTTTGGTGAAAACAAAATCCAAGAAATGACTGATAAATGGGAAGAAATGCCCAAAGATATTCAGTGGCACATGATTGGTCATGTTCAAACGAACAAAGTGAAATTCATGGCAGAGTATGTGAGTTTGATTCACGGAGTTGATAGTTTAAAATTATTGCAAGAAATCAATAAACAAGCTCAAAAAT
Organism: Flavobacteriaceae bacterium; assembly: GCA_019752245.1. Taxonomy (GTDB): domain Bacteria; phylum Bacteroidota; class Bacteroidia; order Flavobacteriales; family Flavobacteriaceae; genus Flavobacterium. The sequence continues at coordinate 338 of JAIEMH010000024.1, read as the reverse complement.
ACAATCGAGTAATTGAGTGTTTGCTTCAAATTTATATTGCTGAAGAAGAATCGAAATTTGGTTTGGATGAAGAAGAATTGTCAGAGATTCTGAATTCTGATGAATTAAAAAGTATGAACAATATCAAAATTGTTGGTCTAATGGGAATGGCAACATTTACGGATAATCAAAACCAAATTAAAAAGGAATTTGATAATTTGAAAAATATTTTCGACAAAGAATATGTGATATATGATGGGTCACCGAGTTCAGCGTTAACAAGTGCTTCTGGTACCTACAATGTGAAGTACTATCAAATCAATACCCCAAGGGAGTTAGGCTTCAGGGCAAATTATTTT
>JAIEMH010000073.1 GCA_019752245.1 Flavobacteriaceae bacterium | reverse complement strand
CGTAGTAAATAACGTAGAAACTATATCGGCTGTGCCTTGGATTATCAACAATTCAGGTGCTGATTATGCAGGAATCGGAATTGGTCGTTCGACTGGAACCAAATTAATTTCAGCTTCTGGAAATATTAAAAATCAAGGTGTTTACGAAATTGAATTGGGTGTTTCTGTATACGAATTCATGAATTCTGATGAATATTGTGGAGGAATGCAAACCGACAGACCATTAAAAGCATTGGTTCCTGGAGGAAGTTCGGTGCCAATTTTACCAGCTAATTTAATTTATAAAACTGCTGCTGGTGAAGATAGATTGATGACATACGAAAGTCTTTCTGATGGTGGATTCGCAACTGGTTCTATGTTAGGTTCAGGCGGATTCATTGTTTATGATGACAGAGCTTGTATCGTTAGAAACACTTGGAATTTTTCAAGATTTTACCACCATGAATCTTGCGGACAATGTACACCATGCCGCGAAGGAACAGGTTGGTTAGAAAAAGTATTACACCGAATTGAAAACGGTCACGGACGCGAAGAAGACATCGAATTATTGTGGAGTATTCAATCTAAAATTGAAGGAAATACAATTTGTCCATTAGGTGACGCGGCTTCATGGCCAGTTGCTGCTGCAATTCGCCATTTCAAAGACGAGTTTGAATACCACATTCGTTTCCCAGAAAAAGTAAAAAATAGAGATCACTTTGTTGCTGAACCATTTGAAAAAGTGAGACATTTAGTAGCAAAACAAGAAGTTTAATAAGAACAAAAATACTCCGTAGGAGTTATATATTGGTATGAAAGTAACCATAGACGGTCAAGAAATAGAAGTAGAAGCTGGAACAACAATCCTGCAAGCTGCTCGTATGATTGGTGGAGAATCCGTTCCGCCAGCCATGTGTTATTATTCTAAACTAAAAGGAACAGGCGGAAAATGCCGTTGCTGTTTAGTTGACGTTACAAAAGGTAGTGAAGCTGATCCAAGACCAATGCCGAAATTAGTAGCATCATGTGTTACAGGTTGTCAAGACGGAATGGAAGTAGCAAGCAAATCTTCTGAAAGAGTAACCGAAGCTAGAAAGGCAGTAACTGAATTTCTTTTGATAAATCACCCATTAGATTGTCCTGTTTGTGATCAAGCAGGAGAATGTGATTTACAAAATTTATCATTCGAACACGGAAAATCGGAAACTCGTTTTATCGAGGAAAAAAGAACTTTTGAACCAGAAGATATTGGTGACAAAATTCAATTACACATGAACCGTTGTATCGTTTGCCAGCGCTGTGTAGAAGTTGCTGATCAATTAACAGATGGCAGAGTTCACGGCGTTTTAAATCGTGGTGATCATTCACAAATCTCAACTTGCGTTTCGGCAGCGATTGATAACGAATTTTCTGGAAACATGATTGATGTTTGTCCAGTTGGAGCGTTAACAGACAAAACTTTTAGATTCAAATCTAGAGTTTGGTTCAACAAACCTTTTAACGCACACAGGGAATGTACAACTCCAGGATGTTGCGGAAAAACAACACTTTGGATGTTTGGAAACGAAATTCAAAGAGTTACTGCAAGAAAAGATGAATACCATGAAGTTGAAGATTTCATCTGTAACACTTGTCGTTTTGACAAAAAAGAGGTTTCAGATTGGACAATTGAAGGTCCAAGAAGATTCGAAAAAGATTCTGTAATCAATCAAAATAACTATACACGTAAAATGGATAAGGTTGTTATTGAAACAGAAAAAGGAATTCTTGAAGGTAGAGATATCGACAGAAAAAAAATCAGTATGGCAGAAATTGATTACAATGAAAAAATTGACGGTAATAAAATAAATACAAAATAATGGATAGTGGATTTATTATAGAAAAAAGTATTTTTATTGTTGTAATTTTTGCATTTACAATGGTAATGGCAATGTATTCTACTTGGGCTGAACGTAAAGTTGCTGCTTATTTACAAGATAGAGTTGGTCCAAACCGCGCTGGTTGGGGTGGATTATTGCAACCACTTGCCGACGGAATGAAATTATTTGCCAAAGAGGAATTTGAACCAAATACTAAAAATAAATTTCTCTTCTTTGTTGGACCAGCAATTGCAATGAGTACGGCTTTAATGACCAGTGCAGTAATTCCTTGGGGAGACAAATTAGAAATTTTTGGACGCACAGTATATCTTCAAGCTACCGATTTAGATGTTTCTCTACTGTACATTTTTGGAGTAGTTTCTATTGGAGTTTATGGAATTATGATTGGTGGTTGGGCATCCAACAATAAGTTCTCATTAATGGGAGCAGTTCGTGCGGCATCACAAATGGTTTCCTATGAAGTTGCTATGGGTTTATCAATGATAGCCTTATTAATGATGACTGGAACGTTAAGTTTGAAAGAAATTTCTATTCAACAACATGGTTGGCATTGGAATGTTATTTATCAACCGGTATCATTTCTAATATTTTTGATTTGTGCTTTTGCAGAAACTAACAGAACACCTTTCGATTTAGCAGAATGTGAATCAGAATTAATTGGTGGTTATCATACCGAATATTCATCAATGAAAATGGGATTTTATTTATTTGCTGAATATGCAAATATGTTTATCTCGGCAACAATTATCTCTGTTTTATTCTTTGGTGGTTACAACTATCCAGGAATGAGTTGGGCATTAGAAAATTGGGGTGTCAATATTGCAAATGTTATTGGAATTGGAGCATTATTTATAAAATTATGTTTTTTCATCTTTTTCTTTATGTGGATTAGATGGACAATACCACGTTTTAGATACGATCAATTGATGAATTTAGGATGGAAAATATTAATTCCGCTTTCAATCGTCAACATTATTATAACCGGAATTTGCATTCTAGCTTTTAAATAAGAAAAGAAATTATGTCAACATCGATACAAAGTATATCATTATCAGGTAAGAAAAAACAAGTTTCCAATAAGGAAATGACTTTTCTTGAAAGAATGTACCTGATAGCTATTGTAAAAGGTTTATGGATTACCATTAAACACTTTTTCAAGAAAAAAGCAACAATTCATTATCCTGAACAAGTGCGTGAGTTTAGTCCTGTTTATCGTGGTCAACACATGTTGAAACGCGACGAACAAGGTAGAGAAAACTGTACAGCTTGCGGATTATGCGCACTTTCATGTCCAGCAGAAGCAATCACCATGAAAGCCGAAGAACGTAAAAAGGGAGAAGAACATTTGTATAGAGAAGAAAAATATGCTTCAATATATGAAATCAATATGTTGCGTTGTATTTTCTGCGGATTGTGTGAAGAAGCTTGTCCAAAAGATGCTATTTACCTAACTATTTCTAAAGAATTAGTTCCTGCAAATTACGATAGAGAAGATTTTATCTTCGGAAAAGATAAATTAGTTATGCCACTAGAAATGGCTATGAAAAATACTAAAAACCTAAATTAATTATGTCTACAGTACTTATCATATTTTATATTTTATCTGCAATAACTTTGTCAACTGCTTTTTTGACAATTTATAGTAGAAATCCTATTCATAGCGCTATTTATTTGGTGGTGTGTTTCTTTACAATTGCTGGTCATTACTTGCTATTTAATGCTCAATTTCTTGCGGTAGTACATGTAATTGTGTACGCTGGTGCGATTATGGTTTTGTTTTTGTTTACGATCATGTTGATGAACTTAAACAAAGAAGATGAAGTGCATAAACCAAGAATTACTAGACTTGGCGCAATAACAGTATTCGTTTTATTAAGTGCAGCTTTAGTAGCAATATTTATGTATTCTAAACCTTTTGTTGGTGAATATCCTACAACTGGAGAAGATTTTCATTCCATTAAAAAATTAGGAACTGTTTTATTAGACGATAAAGAAGGATTTATGGTTCCGTTTGAATTTGCTTCTGTATTGCTTTTAACAGCTATGATTGGAGCCGTTTTATTGTCTAAAAAAGAAAAACCAGGTAAATAATTATGAGCAATATTTTAAATCAAATAGGTATTGAAAATTACATCTTCCTTTCCGTTTTACTATTTTGTATCGGAATTTTTGGAGTATTGTACAGAAGAAATGCCATCATCGTTTTCATGTCAATTGAAATTATGTTGAATGCTGTAAACTTATTGTTTGTGGCTTTTGCAACTTATTGGCAAGATCCAAAAGGAGAAGTTTTTGTATTTTTCTCAATGGCTGTTGCTGCTGCCGAAGTTGCTGTTGGTTTAGCAATTTTAGTTTCAATTTTCCGAAATATTGGTTCGGTTGATATATCAAATTTAAAAAACTTAAAAGGATAATCCCTAATGGAGAATAGTTTAGTTTTACTCTTATTATTAGCCCCATTTGTTGGGTTCTTATTTAATGTTTTCTTCGGAAAAAAAGTAGGAAAAAGTATTTCAGGTGCAATAGGAACAATTGCTGTGGTAGTTTCTTTTGTAATGACCATCTACTTTTTTATGCAATTAAATACTACTGGAAAACCAATTGCAGTTAAATTATTTGATTGGATTCAAATAGGAAAACTTAAAGTTGATTTCGGAATTCTATTAGACCAATTGTCTTTGTTATGGTTACTATTTGTAACTGGAATTGGTTCTTTGATTCACTTATATTCAATAAGCTATATGCACGAAGACGACAATATGCACAAGTTTTTTGCATATTTGAATTTATTCATCTTTTTCATGATAACACTAGTAGTTGGAAGTAACTTATTAGTAATGTTTATCGGATGGGAAGGCGTTGGTCTTTGCTCCTACTTGCTTATCGGGTTTTGGTATAAAAACCAAGATTATAACGATGCCGCAAAGAAAGCTTTCATCATGAATAGAATTGGTGATTTAGGTTTCTTGATTGGGATATTTATTTTGGCTAGCTTATTTTCAACTCTGAATTTTGTTGAAATGAAACAAGCCTTATTAGCTGGAAATACCGATACTGCTTTATTAAGTGTTGCTGCATTATGCTTATTCATCGGAGCAACAGGAAAATCTGCACAATTACCACTTTACACTTGGTTACCAGATGCAATGGCTGGACCAACACCAGTTTCTGCATTGATTCACGCAGCAACAATGGTAACTGCTGGTATCTTTATGATTACAAGAATGAATTTCTTATTTGATTTAACACCAGATGTTCAAAATATAATTGCAATTGTTGGAGCAATAACTGCTTTAGTAGCAGCATCAATTGGATTGCTACAAAACGATATCAAAAAAGTATTAGCTTACTCAACTGTTTCGCAATTGGGTCTAATGTTTTTAGCATTGGGTCTTGGAGCTTATAATGTTGCAGTTTTTCACGTAATCACTCATGCGTTCTTTAAAGCTTGTTTGTTCTTGGGTTCAGGTTCTGTGATTCATGCGTTACACGGCGAACAAGACATGCGTAAAATGGGCGGTTTACGAAAAGTAATGCCAATTACATTTGCAACAATGTTAATTTCAACTTTAGCTATTGCAGGTATTTTTCCTTTCGCAGGATTTTGGTCAAAAGATGAAATCTTAATGGTAGCTTTTGAACACAATAAAGCATTATGGATTGTTGGATCTATTGCTTCAATCATGACGGCTTTCTATATGTTTAGATTAATGTATCTAACTTTCTTTAGAGAGTTTAGAGGAACAGAAGAACAAAAACATCATTTACACGAAAGTCCAAGTTTAATTACTTTGCCACTTATAATTTTAGCAGCTTTAGCAACTGTTGGCGGATTGATTAACTTACCAAAACCTATTGGAAATGGCTGGTTAAATCATTTCTTAGAACCTATTTTACTTTCTAAACATAAAGAAGAAAGCATCTTTGAAGGTAATGCAATAATGCTAATGGCAATTGCTTTAACTGGTGCAATAGTCGGAATTGCTTGGGCGTATTCTAAATACATCAAAAAAGGATTTGTACCAAAACAAGATTCAGAAATCACTGGTTTTTCTAAAACTATTTACAACAAATATTACGTCGATGAAGTATATACTTCTCTAATTGTAAAACCAATAAACGCACTTTCAAATTTCTTTAGAACCACGTTAGAACCTGCTTTAGGAAATGTAGTTTACGGATTTGGAACCGTAGCAAACGGACTAAGTAATCAAGGTAAAAAATTACAAACCGGAAGTATTGGTTTATACCTATTTGCTTTTGTAATTGGAGTATTAGCAATAGTTAGTTATTTATTTTTAGCACAATAATTTAAAGAAAATGAACGTATCACTTATATTAATTATCCTTTTAATTGGTGCTTTGGCAACTTTCCTTTCTGGAGATAAATTCGCTTCTAAAGTGGCTTTATTCTTTAGTTTATTGGCTTTAGGTTGTACATCAGTATTGGTAAATCACTTTTTAGGCGGAGTTGACATCAGCTTAAACAATCCTTGGATTTTACAACCAAACGTTTCTTTTGCTTTAAAAGCAGATGGTTTGGCTTTGGCAATGGTTTTATTGACCGTTTCTTTAACTCCAATCATCATCTTTTCTTCTTTTGGAAATGCTTTTAATAAATCTAAAAACTTCTACGCATTAGTATTGTTCATGGCGTTTGCAATGACAGGAACGTTCCTTGCAGCTGATGGTTTATTGTATTACATCTTCTGGGAATTATCATTACTACCAATCTATTTTATCGCTTTAGTATGGGGTAACGGCGACGCTGAAGAACGCAAAAAAGCAGTTGTTAAATTCTTTATTTACACATTAGCTGGATCTTTATTCATGCTAATTGCATTTGCTTATTTATATACTAAAGCTGGCAGTTTCTTAGTATCAGATTTAACCAAATTAGATTTAACTGCAACCGAACAAACTTGGATTTTCTTCGCATTCTTTTTAGCATATGCTATTAAAATTCCAATTATACCATTTCATACTTGGCAAGCAAAAGTATACCAAAAAGCACCAACTGTTGGAACAATGCTTTTGTCTGGTATTATGCTAAAAATGGGATTGTACAGCGTTATTCGTTGGCAATTACCAATTGCACCATTAGCTGCAAAAACATATATGCCAGTTCTAATTGGATTGAGCATTGCTGGAGTAATTTATGGTTCGATCGTAGCTTTGCGTCAAAAAGATTTGAAGAAATTATTAGCTTATTCATCTCTAGCTCACGTAGGACTAATCGCTGCAGGATGTTATACCTTAACAGAAGCAGGATTGAGTGGCGCAGTTTCTCAAATGATTGCGCACGGATTTGTAATCGTAGGTTTATTCTTTGCTGCAGAAGTAATTTTTAGAAGATTTGAAACTAATAAAATTGAAGATTTAGGCGGAATTCGTTCACAAGCGCCAAAATTCACTTCAATGTTTATGATCATCGTTTTGGCTTCTGTTGCTTTACCTGGAACATTCAATTTTATTGGAGAATTTACCGTTTTATACAGTTTGTCTCAAGTAAATATTTGGTTCGCAGTTCTTGGTGGAACAACTATTATTTTGGGAGCTTATTATATGTTAAAAATGTTCCAAAATGTAATGCTTGGACAAACAAACACAAAGATTTTTGCAGATGTTACACCAAGTGAAACACTAGTTTTTATAGTTATAATTGCCTTTTTACTTTTCTACGGATTGTATCCAAAACCAATTGTAGATTTGGTAAATCCAAGCATCGTTGAAATTCTAAAGCAAATTAATAGATAGTTTGATTAAGGATTTGGGAATTTAGATTTAGGATTCCTAGGAAACGTAGAAAATAAAATAAGTCATGACTAAAGAAGAATTAAAAGCTAGAACGAAAAAATTTGCAATTGATGCTTTTAAATTTTTGATGGAAATTGAAAAAACTAAAGCAGTAGATGTAATTTCGTATCAACTTTTTAAATCTTCATCCTCTGTTGCGGCAAATTATAGGGCAGTATGTAGAGGAAAATCAGAGGCTGATTTTTTAAACAAATTAAAAGTTGTTGATGAAGAAGCTGACGAAAGTTTGTTTTGGTTAGAATTTATAAAAGAATTAGAAATTAAATGCAATTCTGTCGAATTAGAACGACTAATAAAAGAAGCCGATGAATTGGTATCAATTTTTTCAGCTGGAATAAAAACAATTAAATCAAGAAATAATAAAAATTAAGATTTAATGAAGTTGGATAAAATCCAAAATCATTAAATCCTAAATCCTAATTAAAAAAAATGAACACATTAATAGCAATATCAGGTTTAGGCGTTTTTTGTCTTATAGCTGAAATATTTAATTTTAGAAAAGCAATTGTTCCAGTAGTAATCCTAGGTTTAGTAGCCGTTTTAGGAACAACACTAAATCTTTGGTCATTTGGCACATTAGCCAATGACAGCTATACTAACATGATTGTTGTAGATAAATTTTCATCTGCATTTTCATCGTTATTTATTCTTCTTGCTATATTTATTATTGCAATGGGACACGATGTTTACAAAGATCATCCAACCAAAATTTCCGATTATATTGCCATCAAAATATTTCTTCTTGCTGGTGCAATTGCCATGGTTTCATTCTCCAATTTATCAATGTTTTTCTTGGGAATTGAAACGCTTTCTATAGCATTATACATCTTAGCTGGAAGCAGTAGATTGGACATAAAAAGTAACGAAGCTGGTATGAAATACTTCCTAATGGGTTCGTTCGCATCTGGAATCATATTGTTTGGTATTTGTTTAATCTATGGTGCAATGGGAAGTTTTGACGTTAGAGAAATTAGCGAAGCATCAGTTTCCGCCGAATTACCAATTTGGTTTCCTATTGGTGTTGTTTTGGTAGTAATCGGAATGTTGTTTAAAATCGCAGCTGTTCCTTTTCATTTTTGGGCTCCAGATGTTTATGAAGGTTCACCAACTTTGGTTACAACAACAATGAGTACTTTGGTAAAAGTGGTAGCTATTGCTACATTATACAAATTGGTTACCGTTTTAAACTTGAATTTATCGTTTGATAATGAAAATATTTTAACATCATTTCAACTAATTGTAGTTATTGTATCCATTGCGTCAATGACCATCGGAAACATTATGGCATTACGCCAAACGAATGTAAAACGTATGCTTGCCTTTTCAGGTATTTCTCATGCAGGTTTTATGTTAATGGCTTTATTAACTTTAGCAAATTCATCAACTAACTTATTATATTACGCTGCTGCCTATGCTTTAGCAGGAATTGCATCATTTGCTGTGATTATAAATGTAACCAAAAATAAAGACAATGAAGACATTATCAACTTTAACGGTTTAGGTAAAACAAATCCGTTAATGGCAGCAATTTTAACAGCCTCACTTTTATCTATGGCTGGAATTCCAATTTTTTCTGGATTTTTTGCTAAGTTCATGTTGTTCACTCAAACCATTCAAGCTGGATATTTAGTAGTAGTTATTGCTGGTGTAATCAATTCAATTATAAGTGTTGGTTACTATTTCAAATTGATTTTAGCAATGTATACAAAAAAACCAAACGAAGAAAAACAAGCAACTCCGTTTGTATATTATGCAGTTGGAACAGTTTCTATTCTATTAAATATCATCATAGGATTATACCCATCTTTGGTTACCAATTTATTGAAATAAAAAAAACAGACTTAAAATAATAACAACCATCAAAAGCAATTTTGGTGGTTTTTTATTTATCAACAATCCACAAAATTAACTTTTGTAAATCATCGCCATAAAATCATATTCTGTAATTTTACAAGATGTATGCTTTAGTCGATTGTAACAATTTTTATGCCTCGTGCGAACGCGTTTTCCAACCTCAACTAAATGGAAAACCAATTGTTATTTTATCTAATAACGATGGTTGTGTAATCTCTAGAAGTAATGAAGCTAAAGCTGTTGGCGTAGCAATGGGCGCACCCGAATTTAAAATTCGTGATTTAATTAAAGAGAAAAACCTCAAAGTCTTTTCATCCAATTATCCTTTGTATGGTGATTTGAGTAATCGTGTAATGAAAATTCTTGAAG
>JAIEMH010000009.1 GCA_019752245.1 Flavobacteriaceae bacterium | reverse complement strand
GTACCTGTTCCTCCTGAACCTGTCCACCATGTAACTAAGGCATTAGTTCCAACAACACCATTTGCAGTTAAAGTTGCTGTTGCTGAAGCACAAATAGGATTGGCACTAGCAGAAATTGATGTAATAGCCACATTTATTTTAATAGTAATAACCTCACTTGTAGTTGTAGCCGATGCACAAGCACCACTTGTCACTAATGCTCTGTAGTAAGTAGTAGCATTAATATTTGTTGCTGTATAAGTTGAACCTGTTTGACCAGAAATCGTGTTAAAAGTAACATTATCCGATGAAGACTGCCATTGTATAGTTCCTGTATTACCTGTTAATGTTAAAATAGTACTGTTAGTCCCTGCACATACCGAAACACCTCCACCAGAAATTGATCCAGAAACAGAAGTTGGATTAACAGCAACCGTAACACTAGTTGTTGTAGCCGAAGTACAAATACCACTAGTTACAACAGCTCTATAATAAGTAGTAGTTGCTAAATTAGTTACTGTATAGGTAGTCCCTATTTCTCCAGAGATATCAGAGAAATTTGAATTATCTGATGATGATTGCCATTGTATTGTTCCCGTACTTCCGTTTAAAGTTAAGGTAGTACTGTTTGTTCCTGTACAAACTGAACCTGCACCTGTAATGTTTCCTGCAACCGACGTTGGGTTTACAGTGATAGTTATACTAGCATTGCTAGAACAATTACCATTGGTAACCGTCCATGTTAAAGTATAAACACCTGCACCTCCAGCTGGAGTAAATACTGCAGTTGCACTAGAAATGCTACTAAATTGACTTGTCAATGTACTTGGTCCAGTAACAGTCCAAGCACCAGAGCCATAAGTTGGTGCAGTCGCAGCAAGTGTAGCGGTACTTCCTAAACATATAGTTTGGTTAGCACCTGCAACTGCTGTTTGCGTACAATCACTACCCAAAGCAAAACTATTTGTGCCTGTTAAAGTGGTAAATCCTGTAGTATTGGTATAATTAGGTGTTGTAGCTGCATTAGAAGTTGTAGCACCCGATTCTTTTTTAAATAGTACAACGGTTCCTGTGGTGGTATCACCAGTTGGATCAAGTGTCACTATATAATTAAAAGCACTTCCGCCAGTTTGAGAAACATCCCAATAACGAGTGCTATTAGTATTAGCATTCGCAGGTAGCGGTGTTAATACCGCTTCAAATTGTTCAGTAGATACGGTGCTTGTTCCTGTTAATGCAGTATATTCGAATGTTACCGGACGATAATTACCTCCTTTTCCTATTGGAAAAGTTTTACTACCAATGGCACTATAAAGTCTATTTAATTTACCATTTACATATTTTGTCGCAGTTGCATTTGTAATACTACCTGACGCACTAATTGTTATTGGTGTAGCAGTAGGAGAGTTTAACAATCCATTTTGAAAATCTAAAATATTGGTAGCAATAACACTTTGAGAAAGTGTAACACCTGTACTATTGTTTATTGTCAAATTATTTACTGTTGCTGGTAAACCAGAACCTGTTACTTGTGCCGCAACACCATTATAAATATAATTCCCTGTAGTCGCAAAAGTACGTGTTCCTGTGCCTTGAATATTTCCTGATAAAGTTGTTCCAGAAACTATACCAGCAGTTGAACCAATACCCAAAGTACCATTATTTGTAAATGTACATGCTGTATTAGCATCTTGAATTAGGTTAGTACCACACAATAAAGTTCCTCCAGAATTAACTGTCACCGCACTTTGTTTGTAATTTGACAATAAAGTCACATTACTAGCTGAATTTATAATTGTCTCGATAAAGTTAGTTGTAGGTGTTGTAGTTGTAACATTAATAGTTTGAGGAGAAGTCCCAATAAAATAAATCGAGCCATTGTAACCACTACCTGTTGCTTTCAAGGTATTTGATGAACCATTTCTAATAAAATTACCTTTTAAATCAAGTTCTCCAAAATTTGTTGATAAAGAGGACACTCCAGTTGTTGCGAATTCAAATGTTCCTGAAGTTAATGTAAAATCACCATTAACTTGCATAAAGCCATAAGTTGCTCCACTTGAACTTGTATTATTTTGTAAATTTATAGTACCGCCTGTTTGTGAATAAGTTCCACCAACATATACTTCTGCATTTTTAGAGGTTGTAGTAGCCGCATTACCGTTAATTGTTCCGCTAGAAATAGCGAAATTACCAGTAATATTTGCAATCCCTAATCCTGTACCACCAGAAACTGTAATTGTTCCTGTACCTGATTGTATAAAATTACCTGTTACATTTAAAGTTCCAGCACCCGAACTTGAAGTTACGTTTACTTTACCCGCACTTGTTCCAACAGTAAAATTACCATCAATGTTCATTGTATTTGCAGTAGCATTTGGACAGATATTAAAAGTTCCACTACCTGTTATACTATAATCACCTGTAAGACCTAAGTTAAAACCTGAACCTAATTGCCAAATAGTACTTGCACCACCAACCATTATTAAATTATTATATTGTCTATTAGTTACGTTAGTAGTAAAAGAACCCATTGTAAAAGTTGATGCAGCCGTAGAGGAATATCTTAAGGTACTACCAGTTATTGTATTAACAGCTGTTGTAGGAGAAAATGCGGCATTAATATCTATTATACCTGAACTAGCCCAAGTTCTAGTACCATTCCCTGAATTTGTTAAATTATAGTAAAAAGTAGCAGGTATTGTTTGACTACTTGCACTTGAAAAATCAATTGTGCTTGTTCCTACAGTAACGGTGTTAGTAGTAGGTGAATATACACCATCAACAACTATATTTGGAGTATTAGCTAAAGTTCTTGCTCCATTTCCACTGTTACTAAGATTATTATATTTATTAAATCCAGTTATTGTTTGACTTCCTGTTGAAATATAATCAAATGTATTTCCAGTTGTACTATAAGTAACTGCAGTGGCAGATGCCGTAAATGTAGCTCCCACACCAATTGTTCCAGTTGCTAAAGTTACAATTGAACTCCCTCTTGCTCCACTAATTGTAAGATTATTAAAATTTGGAAAAGCAGGAATTGTTTGCGTACCTGTACCATTAAAGTCAACTGTACTTCCAGTTGTGGTGTATACGTTAGTACTAGGAACAAAAGTTCCTGCAATGGCAACTGAGCCGCTACTAGCTAAAACTCTTGCGCCAGTTGACGAGGATGTTAAGTTATTGTATGCGAAAGCAGGAATTGTTTGTGAACCTGTCCCATTAAAATCGATGGTACTACCAGCATTTGTAAATGATCCTGCACCAGTAGTAAATGCTCCGCAAATTCCTATAGTGCCAGAGCTTGCTAAAACTCTTACACCACCTGTTAAATTAAGATTACCATAATTTAAAGCAGCAACAGTTTGAGAGGATGTTGAAGAGTAATTAAAAGTACTAGCACAATCTAAATTGGCTGTTGCAGAACCACCGTAAGTTACAGTTCCATTTACATTTATAGAAGTTCCTGATAGCATTGCAAATGCACCTGTACCATTTAAAGTAAAATTATTTATTGTTTTACTACCACTATTAACAGTACAATTTGTATTGGCTCCTGTAACATTTATGGTAACATTGTCCAATGCTGCAGGAACTCCGTTTGGCGTCCAGTTGGCAGCAGTTGCCCAATCATTAGAAATTGAACCGTTCCAAACATAAGAGGTAGCTGTTATTTCTTTTCTACCAGTAAAATCGTTTCCATTTAAAAGCCCATTCGAATCGGTTAATCCTGTAGTTGAAGTTAATGTATTTAATATTGCTGCACTTGTTGCGTCTTCAACCCATGAGGCTCCATTCCAACGGTTTAATTTTATGTTGGTTTCGGTTCCTACAATGTCTCCAGCTACATATCCAAAAGTACTTGTGTAAGTATATGTAGTCAATCCTGTTGTTATAAAACTCCAATAGCGGTTTAGATAATCTGTTTGTACACCACTGTTAGCATATTGCGGATGAGCCGTCGCTGTAACACCTGCACCAACTGTACCTGCTACCGTATTTGCACTAAAAGAAAGCGTAACTGGTGAATAATTAGTTCCATCACCTATTGGAAAAGTTCTTGCCGCAGTCGCTCCTGTTGGAAAACTTGTATAAGCCTTTCCTGTACCTGTAGCAACAACCATAGATGTGGCACTACCGACACCTAGAGTACCTGCGGTATTGGTATTGGTTAAATTAAATGTTCCAAGAGCAATATTACCAGCGGTTAAAGTCAAACCTACGGCATTAGAAACAGTCACATTCATTCCTAAAGGTAGCGTTGCTCCTGCTCTGTTCATTGTAATTCCAGAGAAAGCGATTGGTGTTGCTGTTCCTAACAAAGAACCTGTAATAGTTCCTGTGCCATTTACTACAAAAGGACCAGTTGCTGTTAAAGTCGCAGCTCCAAATACAATTGGACCGCTTAAAGTTAAGGTATTAGTAGCCATTGCAATAACACCTGCTGTAGAACTATAAGTTCCACTAACCGTTAAAGGTGTTCCTATAGTAGCAGTAACTCCTGTTCGGTTCATTGTAAAATTATTCAAAGCTCCTCCACCAGATAAAAATAAACCTACTGCACTTATAGCACCTGAACCTCCAATATTTAAATTAGATGTAGCTGTTCCAATAAATCTATTGGCGGTTGTTGTTATTGCACCATTTATGTTAAGTGAATTTCCAGCTCCAATACTTACCACTCCAACTGGAGATGTTCCAGTTGCACTTGTTGAACCGTTAACAGTTACTGATGACGATAAAGTAACTGATGGTGTTGCTAATGCGCCACTAAAAGTATTTGAAAAAGTTAAATTATTAACAATAGTTGGCATCAAACTACCAGTAGTTTGTGCTACCGAACCATTAAAAGTAAAGTTGGTATTATTATTAGCACCATTAGTTAAACTAAAAGTTCCTGTTCCTGCAAAAGTTCCATTAACTCCATTGGCGTGAGCTGTTACTAAAGTTGAACCAGATGTAGCACCGTTACCTAAAAAGGTTACATTACCTGAACCATTTATTATCGAATTTACTGGTGCAGTTAAAATTCCTGAAGATGTTGCAGAACCTAACGTTACAGCACCCGGACTATTAACAGTTATTGTAGTTCCAGCATTTAAAGTCACACCAGCTCCCACATTATTATTAAATGTTAAATTTCCGGTAATAATTCCTGTTTTGCCGGTTCCTCCTGCAGCGTCTAATGCGTCACCAATAGTCTGAACTGCAGATATATTGTTAAATGTATAATTAGCTCCGCCACTAAAAGTTCTTGTATTAGTTTGTATTGCTCCATTGGCACCAGAAGATGCTAGACCAGTGGTAGAAACAATTATCATGTTTGCACCTGAGTTAACGGTACATGTTCCTGAACCTAAAATTCTTGCACCGCCTGTTCCATTTTGTGTAAAAGTAGAACCTGAAACAAAGGTTATAGAGCCCGATGCGGTTGTAAATAAATCTGGCGAAGCAGAAGGAAAAGAAAATGTTCCGTTGATAGTTAAGGGTGAATTCAATCCAGTTGGAGTAGCAGCACCAAAAACCGTAGTACAAGTCCAGTTACCTAAATTTTGTCCACCAGCTGTAAAAACTATACCACTGCCAGTTCCGGCTATGCCAGGTGATGTAGCATTAGTTGTAATATTTGATGTTGTTGATCCAGTAATAGTACCTCCAGAAGTTGGTGTAGAAATAGCACCCGAAAAAGTAACCAAGTTACTAGCACCAGTAGGCAATACTAAGGCACCAGCAGTAAGTGTGGTTGTACCACTAATTGTTAAAGTGTTATTGGAAATTGTAGTTCCAGTAGCTGCAGTTGGATTATTAATAGTCAAAGCAGCAACACTCGCAGGCAATAAAGCACCTGTAACTTGTGATGCCGTTGCATTATTAAATGTAAACGAAGCCCCTGAAGCAGGTAATGTTTTTGTTCCTGATGTCGTTAGTGTTCCATTAATACCACCAACATTAGCTGTGGTAAATGAACCTGCTGCTGATAGCGTAAAATTTCCTGAACCTTTAACCAAAGCCGTTGCATTGGCAACAACATTTAATGCAGTCAAAGCAGCCGGACCTGAACCACTCAAATCAACATCGTGATTTATAGTTAAGGTTCCTGCCAAAGTTCTCGCGGTTATATTATTAGTAGCAAAGCTAATTCCTGTACTCGCTCCATTTGCATTTACGATTAAATTAGTCGGACCCGAAGCAGCTGGAAATTCTAAAGCCTGCACTCCATAAGTTCCCGAACTATGATTGTAAACCAAAGTTCCAGATGCCGGATAAACTACTGGATTTGTGCCTCCAATAAATCCGCCCGGATTAATTTGTAAATATCCTGCACTCAATCTTCCAGCAGTAGTAATGGTTAAACCTGCGTTTACCTGTATGCCCACATTAATAGAAGAAGTTACTACACCACCTGAATTCCAAGTACAAGCTCCTGCAAGATTTAAAATACTAGTAGAAGGCGAAGATCCTGTAATAGAACCCGCTGTAGTTCCTGCAACCGTAGTTCCTGCAGCAAGAGTAACTGTATTTGTTCCTGCCATCGCAAGTGTTCCTACAGCATTAAACTGCAAAGCACCAGAAGCATTAGTATTTGTTAAATTAAGATTAGTTCCTGTAGCAAGAGTTAATGTATTAGCAGAACCTATAATAAGAAAATCTAAATTATCTGTACCAGCTTTTGTATAAGTTCCAGTTCCCATAGATTGAACCGCTCTACCGTTAGTGTTTATACCAACTCCTGAACCTGTGTTATTGTTTGTTAAACCACCAGCTATTCTTAAATCTCCACCAACAGCAGAAGATAAAGTTAAGGAAGAGCCTGAACCAATGGTTAATAAACCACTTAATTGTCTAAATGTTGTTGCAGCACCAAAATTTACTGCTGTGTTATTTTGGATGGTTACTTTTCCTGGATAACCTGCTCCTGTAGTAATATTTGGTAACCATTCTGTTGAAGCACCATAAGTTCCTCCTGTATTGTATATAAGAGTCGACCCAGATCCATATAATGGCGCATTTGTTATAACTGAACCATTAGGATTTATTTGAAGTGCACTTCCTGTACCAAAGTTTACTGGTACTGTTCCAGATGCAAAAAAGTCTACAGCACCACCTAAAGTCATTGTCATTCCAGAGGGCATTAATTTAGTTGTGTTTGCCCCATTAATAGAACCTGCTCCTAGAAAATTAAACGTAGATGTTCCAGAACTTTGTAAAACTGTTCCACTTGAACCGTTTAAAGATACAACTCCTGCTGTCCCTCCAACTCCTCTACCACCAACATATAATCCAAAACTTGCCAAATCAACTTTTGAAGCATTAGTGCTTCCCGAACCAACTGTTAATGCTCCAGTAAATGAAGAATTCCCATTCAAAGTCCAAGCAAATGCTCCTGTTATTGTTACATCGCCATAATCACCATTAGCACTAGTGTTAGCAGTGACACTTAAATTAGAAATCGCTGTACCACCACCATTAGCAGAAATAATATCTTGTGTTCTAAAGGTAACAGGTGTTATACCTGCTTTATAAACAGGAAATGAACCAAAGAAACCGGTAATTGTTGGTGTTGAAGAAGCGGTTACAGCTGTACCAGGAGCATTAGCAAAAATTCCACCAGCGTAACCCATCCAAAAAGTGGCATACACTGACGCTGGATTCCCTAAATCGCTTAACGCAATTCTAACTTCTCTACAAGTTGTACTTGTAAAAGTAGAAGGTGTTACACCTGCAGTTGCCCATGAACCGTTAAATCTTTGTAATGGGTCGGTATAACTTTGCTCGGTAACCGAGGCGTAGTCAGCATTAAAAGGTAATACCGGGGTTACATTATTAAAGTTTCTTCCAGCCGTAGTACCGTTACCAGAATTTAAAGTATTTCTAGGATCGGTATCTAGGTATAGTGTTAAGTTATCTGCAGTATTAAAAGTTCCTATAGTTCTAAATGCACCAAAATACATGTAAGTTGCATCAAAAGTAATGGCATAAGTAACAGTTGCATCCACCGATACAAATCGCTCTGTAGCATTAAAATCAGTTAGATTACCTGTAAATGTAGGCGTTCTAAAGGATTGCGCAAAAGACAAACTTCCAATAAACAAAACGATAACTAGTAGGGTTCTAGAAATCAATTTATTGAAAAAATTTGTACTTGAATTCAAATCTGTTTGAGTAAAGTTATTCATAAAAATCAATGTTTTTAAGTAGTTTTTTTTGGGGTTGTGCCTATTTTAAGATAAACACAATATTCCAGCTTGTAAAAGTACAATTAAAATTGAATATACAAAATGTTAAATTGTAGATTTTCAACTACATCGACGTACTACATACTATTAAGTAAATCTTAAGAATTATTGTATAAGAATAGTATTTTGCATTTTTTTTTGTAAAGAAAAAGATACATTTTTCTATACTTTTTTATAAAAAAATGGCACTCATAGAACTAATAACAAGCACTCTAGCATTGTTATACCAATTTAAAGTCCAGCAATCCAAAGCCATTTTCTACATCGCGCATCCAAACAGTACTTTTTCCAACTTTCTCACATTTTCCAACAAAAAGAAAGGCAGCCATAAATACAGCTTCTTGAGGCACTGCTACTTGCAAGTCAATAGTTTGGTGCAAAGCATCACAATACTGCACACCACTGCTTAGTACCTTATAGTCATACGTATTCAAATCAATTTGCAACAAAAGCAATTCAACACCCAATTGCATTCGGGACTTAAGTTTATAGTGATGAGGCGTAACACTAACGGTACCAGTTTCAAAATTAAAGGGCGCAACAACAATAGTACCAGCACTCAAAGACCGCTTAGGGCTCAATTGAAACTTCCTAAAAAGAGCAGTACCTGCTGGCGTTCTTAGTCCTTTTTCAAAAGTCTTAGCACCTTTCTCCGACAACACATCACAATTTTTAACACCCATAACCACCGATTGAATGTGGTTATAAATCATGTTTTCGGGAATCCATTGCAACCACCAAGCCATAGCACGCTTAATCCCAGAAGCCAATTTAGCACAGTTCCCAAACTCACTCTGACGCTTCCGCACCGATTCATATCGCTCCTCAGTTTTCAATCGTTCACCGTTAAAACCACCTTTGCGCTGTATAATTAAACTTCCATTACGATGATAAGCAACCAAATCACCAATAGAACCCTCAAACTGAATTAATCCAACATTTTTTGCCATAAAATCAAAATAAAATTCATACATTAGCTCCTGATTGCTAAATCATTAAGCATTTTTCAAAACTACAGAAAAAGCAATTAAAATCCTAACATTTTATCTTAAACCATAACGCTACTATTACGTAGCCATGACGCTACCATTACGCTATCATTACGCATTTAGCTTTTACTTACCTCCTATTTTGCTCCTAATTAATCCCATACTTAAGACATCGAACAAACTACGAACAAAACACGAATAAAGCCAACAACTTGCAACAAAAAAACCTCTTCAATTTCTTGAAGAGGTTTTAAATTATTTAGTAAGTCTTACTAAACTATCTTTTAATAACACGAAGTGTTTTGATATTCTCACCTTGAGTAACAATTACATTGTAAACTCCTGATGGATAGTTGTTACCTACTTCCAACGTTTGAACGTCAGACGCACTGACTTTTCTATCTTCTACTAATTTGCCTAACATATCATAAACGCTAACTTTCAAGTCTTCGCTACTGTTTGTTGTAATATCCAGTTTGAAGTTTTCTGCAAATGGGTTTGGATAAGCCAAAGCCTCAAACGCAATAGAAACCTCTAATTTTGGATTCGCTCCAACAACAGTTCTTGCAGTTCCTGGTACAATGATAGAACATGTTTTGCTGTAAGGTCCAAAGTCAGGTTGACCTCCTATTTTCACAGCAACTTCTACAGAGTAGTTTTCTCCAGCAACCACGCCAGGGAAATTATTCAAGTT
>JAIEMH010000288.1 GCA_019752245.1 Flavobacteriaceae bacterium | reverse complement strand
ATTGATGAAACGCTGCTGTTGGCAAATCATTTCAATATTTCGTTAGACAAATTATTTTTGAAAAACGACAAAGTAATTGTTGAAAAAACCATCGAAATTACTTCATTAAAAGACATGCTTTCGTATTTTAAAAAATCGGCAGAACGTATCGAACAATTGGCAACTACCGAAAAAGCAACTTTGTATTATTCGGCTAAAGATATTCCGCTATTTTATTTTATGGATGAAACTATTATTTCAAAATTTAAAGCCTACGTTTGGTTGACATTATTAAATCCGAACCAATCTAACGTATCTTTTGAGAATTTTGTTATCGACGAATCATTCATGGAACATACACAAAAGTTGAAAAAAATATATGAAAAAGTTGCTGTAAAAGAAGTTTGGAACGACACCACAATCAACAGCAGCTTGCAACAAATATTGTATTTTTATGAAGCTGGTTTGCTGAATTTTAAAAGTGCAACAGCATTGTATTTAGATTTAAAACGGATTTTGAATTTGATAAAAAACAAATCAAACAAATCCAATTCTAATTATGCTATATATTACAATGAGTTGATTTTACTCAACAACAACATGCTAATTGAAACCGATGAAAAGCTAACAATGTTCATCCCATATACACTATTAGGTTATTTCATTACAGATAATAAAGAAAGTTGCAAAAATGTGCACCAGTTTTTTAATCAGCAAATCTTAAATTCAAAATCGTTGAACCAATCAGGAATTAAGGATCAGAATTTATTTTTTAATAGAGCCAATCGAAAAATTGATTATTACATTGAACGACTAAACAATCAGGTTGATTTACTTTTTTAATGGTTTAATACCCTATATTTGATTTATTCAAAACCAAAAAACTATGGCGTTCATTATTTTTATTTTAGTGATTTGTATTTTCATCCTATTTAATAATTTCTTTAATTTAAAAAAGGAAACTAGCTTTATAAAATCTATAGTTGAAAAATACAGCGAAGAAACTGCAACTTTAAAAAGAGAAATTGCTGAACTAAAAAAATCAATAGAAGGAAAAACAATTACAACTGAACCAATAGTTGCTCCAATTGAAGAAGTGAAATCTCAAGAAATTGAGACTATAGTTCAGCCAACGACAGAAGTTATTGAAGAATACAAACCTTACTTCACTCCTATTCCAGATGAAGAAATGCCAAAAGAAGCGGCTATAACTAAGGAAATTCCTCAAATTGAGGATTCGCTTTTAAGCATAAAACCAGAAGCACAAATTGAAGAACCCATAATTAGTTATGAAAGTCAATCGGCACCAAGATTAGAAAAACAAGTAGTTTTTGAAGAAAAAGTATATGTTGAAAGTGCGTTTTCAAAATTCATGAAATCTGCCGAAAAACAATTTGCAGACAATTGGACCGGAATTCTAGGAACAGCAATTATGGTCCTTGGAATTGGTTATTTAAGCATTTATACCGCATTAAAAGTTACACCATTATTTAGAATTTTAATTATGTGGTTGTACGCAGGAGTATTATTTGGTTCCTATTACATTTTACAGAAAAAAGAAAAATGGGCCACAACCGGACTTTGGCTAAGAAGTGCTGGTGCGAGTTTGTTTTTATTTGGATGTTTTGGTGCGTCGCAAATTCCGGCATTGACTTTTATCTCCAATCCAATCGCTGGCTATTCGCTGATTGGTCTCGGAATTGGCCTCAATTTATTTGTAGGTTACATCATCAAAAAACAGACATTTTTATCACTTCATGTGATTTTGAGCATGCTCATTTTGTGCGTGATTCCTGAAAAAACTCTGGCAACATTTATACTAGCAGCGATTACGGCAACAATCGGAATCATCTTATCGTATAAAGAAAAATGGGAATATCATTTACTAATAGTAATCACCGCTTTCATCATTTTTGACATTTGGTTTAATGCGCAAGGCACTAAATTATCAGCTACAGAAAATATTATTGCAATTCTCGGAATTATTGCCGTTGCAGGAAGTTGTATGTTCATGCAATACCGAAGCGTTTATGAAAATACTCATTTCGACAAAGCTGGTTTTATAACCCATTTAACCAATTGGGTTTTATTTGCAACTGGATTAATTTTACATGCTACTGGAAGTAAATTCAAGACTTTTCTGCTTTTTGGTGGCGCAATTATTTGCTTAGTTATTGCACTTCGAGCTAGAAAAAAGAAAGTATTTTGGTTGTATCATTTGGACGGAATGGTTTCGTTTATATTGCTAACATTAAGCATCATAATGCTGAACGATTGGAAAGTCGGAATTGATATTATTGCTTGCGTTTTATATTTGGTAATGCTGGTTTGCTTGTTTGTAGTTTATAAAGCTAAAGAAACTTTATTGCACAAAATTTTCCTTGGAATTAATCATTTATTCGGAATTGGATTGGTAATTTTTAGCGCATTGATGGTTTCTAATTCTTTGGATTTAACCAAAATCACTAGCTCATTTTCAACTTCGATTGTCTTGTTTTTAATTGCTATTTCTATTCCGATTATTACTTCTATTAAAAAAGAATTTTCAGAAATAGATTCGTTTTTTGGCGAAAGAAGTTTGAGTCTAAATGGAATTCTTGCAATGCTCTTTTCGGTATTTGTGATTACAAATGCAAATGCTGTTTTAATTAACAATTCATTTGTTTATGTTCTAATTGTAATTGCGTTGATTTGGGCGTTTTTGAGAAAGAAATTCGAAAATTCAACTTTTGATATTGGACGAATTATCTTTTATGCATTCGCATTATTCATTGGAATTTTCATTATCAAGATTGAAGAAAAGTCTTATTACGATTGGACTTTCGCATTAGGATTAGTTCTTGTTATGGCACTAAACTGGACAATCAAGTATTTCTACAAAAATGATTTCATAATAAGATTTATCGGAATTGTTGGAATTAATGCTTTACTACTGATTTTAGTTTACAAATATTTACCTCATTACCAAATTGTTCAAATTTTCAGTTTGTTTGGAATTGCACTTTTGAACCACGAATTTTTATGGATTACTTTCAAGAAAAACAGTTTGACAACCGACAACCAAACGTTACTCTACTTTTTCTATTATTTCTTTACCTTCATTGGAAGTCTGTTGTTCTTATACCATTCCTTTGATTTTACAAATACCGAAATCGGACTGACTTGTTTGGGAATTTCAGCTGCTGAAATCTACGTTTTATTTGCCAAAAGGATTCGAAACAATTCGGAAGAACCGCCTAAAGAATGGGCTGGTTTTAATTTATTAAATTCTGAATTATTACTTTTTAATGTTGTACTATTTGGATTTTCTTGCATTCAATTGGAATACTTATCGGTTTTTTTCGCTGGATTTGCAATTGTAATGTTTATAGCTTTTCAAAAATTGGAAGAATTCAAACGCTTTAATAATTATTCGTTTTTATTCTTAATTGGAAGTATAATTTTGACGCTTTATGTAGCTATTGACAGTGTTTATGAGATAGATAAAACCATAATTTACATAACACAAACAGCTACCATTTTATTATCTGCTGGTTATTCTTACTTGCAATTGAAATCTCCTGATGATAAAGGAAAACGTTTCATCACGACTTTGCCATACATACAAAATTTATGGATTGTGGCGTTGCTTTTCATTCAGGTTGAAATTACTTATTTGCCTTTATCATTCATGGTATTAGCATTTATAAATTATTGGTTTATTAGTAAAGAAAAAATCAAAATCGAAATTCATTTTGTTCCAGTAATTGCATTGTTGGCTTTTGTAGTTTCTTGTTATTATAGTTTTGATAAATTAAATAATTTTTCATTACTAGATTGGATTACACAACTTTCGAGCGTTGCTTTAGGTTTGTGTTTAGTTATTCTTTTGAACAAAAAAGAAAGTATCGATTCGTTGAAAACCAATTATCAAATACTTTTGAATATTTGGCTTTCGATTATTATGTTCTCACAACTGGAACACAAATGGCTTCCTGTTTTTTGGGCGTCGACGGCTATTTTGAATTTATATTTGTACCACAGGAAAATCAGTCAAGAAAAGAAAATTAATATTGTTTACTATTTGCTTGCCAATTTGCATTTAGGATTTTTGAGTTTCCATTTTTACCAATCTAAATTCCTATTTGTCTATTTATTGATATTCGTTTTATTAGCTGTTTACATCTATTTAGCCACAAAATGGATGGAAGATTTCAAACTCAAAAACAGCATATTAATTTATCCCGCGACATTGAGCATCGGTTGCTTTTTATACCTAACCTTCGACAAAGGAATTCTAACCTTCTTCTGGATTTTGGAAGCCTTAGGATTATTGATTTTAGGAATTATATTGAAAGAAAAATATTTTAGATATGTTTCCTTATCATTGGTTGGAATTTGCGTAATTCGATTGATGTTCTTCGATTTATCAAATGCTGATTTCTTGATTCGAGCCTTGGTTTTACTTGGCGTTGGAGTAGTTTTACTAGTTATGAATAGTTTATTTAAGAAGTATAAAGATAGATTTGAATAATCAAGAATATATAGCCCCTAATACGAAGTGTAACTAAACACTAAACCAAAAAACGCCCAAAAAAGCCAATAAAATAAGGGTTTGACGAGATTTTATACTAAATCTCTATATAAATTAAAACGTGCATTTAATTACCGTTAACTACCATTTATATACCATTGAAACAGCAATTAATTACCATTCTAATCGGTTAACTACTGTTTTACCGTACATGTACTTGTTTTATTGCTATTAACGACTTAAAACAGTCTAAAAACGCATCATTTATTGATGCTTTTTTTATGCTTTGTAGTGAATTTTAAAAATTTTATTTTAATAAAGGATTAGCAGTTGGATTAGCAGTTGGATTAGCATTTTAATAATTAATAATACAAGTTTCAACAAGTAAAATACCAAATAAATAGCTAATTATGTAATAAATTTTAAAACTCAAAGCATTTAATGTAATTATTTATTTAATTATAATTATAAGTAAACAACTAACTTTCAATAAATTAAACCTAATAATATACTATTTATTTTTTTAAAAACTAGTTTATTCAAGCCTTATTACTCCCATTACTATTGCAATTGCATTTATTTCTGATTTGTGAAGTTGAAAAGGTTTATACTTTTCATTATCACTAACAATTAAAATATGTTCATCATCAGACCCAATATCAATTCGCTTTACAAGTGCACCTTGTATTGTATCTAAGACATAAACTTTATTCCATTGAAAAAATAAGCTATTTAATGGTAGCTTTTTACAGGCAACAATATCGCCACTATTATATTTTGGATACATCGAAGAACCTTTGATTTGAATTAAATAATCTGCTCCTTTAAATGTTGGAACAATAAATTTTTCGCATTCAAGCTCTAATATTGATGTTTCTCCAGTTCCAAATCCTGCCATTGCTTCAATAGGTATTAGCGGAATTCCGTATGTTTCGATTGCCCACTCTTCATCAGGATATTTATCAATAGTCTCATTAAATTTAAAGTCTTTAGTCATTTTTCCCTCACCTTTAATGATGTAATCTAAACTTAATCCAAAAAAATAATTTACAGTACTCTGTATTGGCTTCACTCCAACGTTAGATCTGCCTTTTAAAATTTCATTCATCAGAGAAGTACTTATGCCAATTTTTTTAGCAAAGTCAGACGCATTATCTGCTTTTTTTGTTTCTAATAGAAAATTATAAACCTCTATAAATCTGATTGTTATTTCTTTCATGATAATTATTTTACAGAATTATGTATTAATTATTTGTTATTTACAGAATACTGTATATATTTGCTTAAATAATTGAAACAATCAAAGCAATGGACAAAAGTAAAGAAAAAAAGAAATACAACAGTTATAATTCTATTGTTATCAAAAGAATAAAAGAAAAAATGGGCTTATCAACTCAATTTATTCACCAATCTTTAAGAGGAGATAGAACTAGCGAGACTTCTGAAACCGTAAAATTAGAATATGCCAGAATCTTAGCTGAAGTTGAAAAAACACTTTCTAATAATTAAATAAATTATAATGCCGTATATATTTGAAAATAAAGTAGCTGTAGATAAGGAAGAGCTTATACCAATCTTCTGGTCAAGTTTAGGAGTTTTATGTTCTGAACTCGATCGCTATAAAGATAAGTCCATCGGCATTAAACGATTAACCCGTGGATGCAACGGATCTAAGTTACGTATTGATTTTGATACTTTAAAGCCACACATTCAAGAAGCACTTGGAGATCCAAGAAAATTGAATCATCCACTGGAGGCATTTTACGAAACTGATCCAAATGCCGTACGTTACTATTCAAAATTTAAGCGTGATAATGGAAGTTACTTAACTCCTGATGAACAAGAACGCTATATCATAAACGCATCAGTTCTCAAAGCAGTTATAAAATTAGAAGCCGCTAGAATTCAAGAACGTATTAAAATGAAAGGATCACTTGTTGGTGTAATCGACTCTCTAGTTTACGATGTCGATAGTTTTCAGAATTCTCTAAAAGTTTGGAAACTTCAACCGCATACGCTGCCAACTTCAAAGCGATTTAAAGTGCTTTTAAAAGAGTTTAAAGAAAATGAGTATTACTGTGTTATTAAAGATCCAAAAGGAACTGGAAAAACTAACGCTCGTAAAGTTTTCGATAAAGAAATAATGTTATTAAATGCACTTTTCAAAAATCAAGTGCACAAACCAACACCAACAGAAGTAGCTAGAAATTACGAAGCATTTTTAACTGGTTATGCTGAAGTATTCAACGAAGATACTGGCGAACTTTTCAATCCAAAAGGCTATCCTGTGCTTTCACAAGCTACAATTATCAATTATATCAATAAATGGGAGCATAAAATTGCAACTGATCAAGCTAGAAGCGGCGACCGTCAAAATTACATGGGAAAATACAAGCCGCATCACCAAATGGAACTTCCTGTGTTTGCCTCTTCAATTCTTTCTATTGATGACAGAAACCCACCATTTTGGTACGAAAAAGGTAAACGTGCGTGGTTTTATATCGGTTGTGATGTCGCTTCAAGATGCTTTACAACGGTTGTTTATAGCAAAAGTAAGGAAGGTTTAATACTTGATTTTTACCGTCAAATGGTTCGTGACTATACACAATGGAATTTACCATTGCCTCACGAGCTTGAGTGTGAAAGTTCATTAAATAGCAGTTTTAAAGAAACAATACTTCGACCTGGAGCAATGTTTCAAGAAGTAAAAATTGAAGCTAACAATGCGCGTGGAAAATACATCGAGCGTATGTTTGGATCAATGCGTTATGAAACTGAAAAAAAGGAATTTGGATGGATTGCCCGACCAAGCGCTAAAAGTGAAGCTAATCAAGCAGGTCCAGGAAAGAACCAAATCATTCCTTTCAATGAATTGATTAACGCCCGAATGTTAGATATTGAAACTTGGAATAATTCGCCACATCCTGTTGAAAAGCACATGAGCCGATTTGATTATTTTCTACAAAATCAACATCCAAACCTACAGCCTACCAACTGGAACTCTATAATTCCACACATTGGTTATAAAACACCAAGCTCATGCAAGTTAGGTTACGTTAAACTTCAAGGTCGTAAACGTGCCATAGCTGAGAATGGCGAAATACTGACAGGCGATGCGCTAATTCATAAAATGAAAGCTATCGAAGGTAAAGACGTAGAAATTTACTGGTTAGACGGCAACGACGGTGAGGTGCTTAAATCACTGGTCTATCAAGGCGGACGTTTGATTTGTGAAATTATGGAAATGCCACGATACAATCGTGCAAGCATTGAACGTACAGACGCAGATGAAATGGCAATTAAATTGCAATCATCATACGTTGCAACTGTTGAAGCCTTTGCAAGAACACAACGAAATAGAATTGAAAATATTAACATCATTGACAATACACCAGTAATTGTAAACTCAAACTTCAAGTTTGCAAATGTTAAACGTTACGAAGCTCGCGAAACTCCAGTTGAAGTTTTTGCAAATAATATCGACGACGAAAATAACGAAGATTTACCACAACATATTCCTTCATCAGTACCTAGCTGGCGTAGTAACTTTTTATAACTAACAAACCAATAAAATGAATTTAACAGTAACATTTAAACAAGCCGTAAGAACCGCACTGCTTAAACAACGTGATAACTTTGCAGGATCTGATGCAGAATTTTCTAAAACAATAGCAATCAACAACGCTGTTTTTTCACGTGTTAAAAATGGCGAATTAGATCGTATGCTTTCAGATACTGAATGGATAAGATTAGGACGTGAATTATCGGTTAAGCTTCATGAGGATAACTGGAAGGTAGCACGTACGTCAGTTTATACTGAAATCGAGGACAATCTAAACTTTTGTAAAGAATTAAGCCGATCAATGGTATTAGTTGATGATTGCGGAATTGGCAAAACATTTTGCACGAAGCACATCATTAGACAAATGAAAAGTACATTCTATGTTGATTGTTCGCAGGCTAAATCTAAGCAGTTATTCATTCGATTATTAGCTAAAACAATCGGATTAGATAATAAAGGAAAGTACCACGATGTTCTTGAGAACCTAAAATACTACATCACCACAATGGCGACTTCAAAGCCGTTAATCATTCTTGACGAAGCTGGAGATTTGGAATATACAGCATTTCTTGAATTAAAAGGAATTTGGAATGCCACGGATGGAATATGCGGTTGGTACATGATGGGTGCAGATGGACTTCGCGACAAAATAGACAAAGGAATTAAGAACAAGAAAGTAGGATTTGCCGAAATTTTCAGTCGTTTTTCTGATGAATTCATTAAGCTAGTGCCACAAGGTAAAACTGATAGAACCACATTCTACAAACAATTAATTGGAGACGTTGCAGGTGCACAAATTCAAGATAAGGCGGTTGTAAATACTTATGTAAATAAGTGCATCAACAAAGAAACAACACTTCGATATTTAGAAACCTTGATAAAAGTAAGTGCATAAATGGCTAGAGGCATATCCATAAAAACGCTATTTGAAAAGAAGTTCAACACGTTTGAATTTGATGGAATTTGGAAGGATGTATTAGGAGAACAAGAACGTTCTGGAATTTGGGTGATATACGCCGATGAAAAGAATTATAAAACTTATTTCACACTAATGCTGGCGCAATATTTAAGTCGCTTTGAAAAAGTGAATTTCATATCAGCTGAGGAAGGAACAGGATTTACATTTCAACAAAATGTGGCACGTGCAAAACTAGATTTTAAGAATTCTAAAATCAAGTTTTACAACTACCTAGAAATTGACGAAATGAAAAAGGTGTTGAACAATCGTGAGGCTGGAAAAATTACAATCATTGATAACGCCACGGCTTACGTTGATGATTTGAAGAGTGCCACACTTCGAGTTTTACTGAGAACTTATCCAAAGCAACTATTCATTCTTATAGCACATAAAGAAAAAGAAGAGCCATCTACAGCAATGGCAAAATTGGCAAAGAAACTCTCAAATGTATATATAAACCTATCGGGTTCGGTTGCATTTGTAGCTGGCAGATGTCCAGGAGGAAAAATAATAATTGATGATCAAAAAGCAATGCTATTTCACGGTAGCGAAATAACTAAACAATCATGAGCACTAAAAACAAAACGATGGATTACCTAATGATATCTTCGGAGCAATATGATGATATGATTTACCAAACTTATTTTATCTGGTGTCATAAGTTTGCCTCATCTGAAAGTAAGTTTCAAGAAATTTGGGCAAATGCTGCAGTAAACAAATGGTTCTTGATTCAGTACACAAAAATGGAGCTTCAATTTTGACTAAATTGGCCCAAATTGGTCTAAAACTGACAGCTAAACAGCCACTGATGAAAGTAGTCCTTTACTAAAGCTGTTCATGCTGTAAGTAAAACACATTTTTTCCTTCTTTTAAATTTTTGCCAATATATTATTGTTTTATTTTGTTCCTGTTCAAACAGCTTAAAGGAAGTGATGTAAGTTTTAT
>JAIEMH010000150.1 GCA_019752245.1 Flavobacteriaceae bacterium | reverse complement strand
ACAGGACAACAAGGAAGTGCTACACAATATACAAAATTTCCGTGGCTATTTTCACCGATGATTTATCCTGTTGAGAATAAAGATAAATCTATAATTAGTCCAATAGTAAGCAACCTTGACGGAATTAAATTTGAATTCACCAATCCGATAGAAGTTCTAAAAAATAATATTAAAAAAACCGTTTTATTACAAAGTTCTCCTTATTCTAAAGCTGTTGGAACTCCAACACAAGTAAATCTGAACATGGTAGAAGAACGACCAGACCAAAAAGAATTTACAGGAAAAGGAGATTTGCCAGTTGCCGTTTTACTAGAAGGAAAATTTAATTCTGTGTATCAAAATAGAGTATTACCTTTTAAAGAAAATGGCTTTACTCCTACTGGAAAAGAAAATAAAATGATTGTAATTTCGGATGGTGATGTCATCAAAAATCAATTGGATAAAAACTTTCAACCGTTAGAGTTAGGATTTGACAAGTGGACTAATAACCTATATGCCAATAAAGAATTCATGATGAATTGTGTGAATTATTTACTAGACGACAATGGACTTATTAACATAAGAAGCAAAGAAGTTGATCTACCAATTTTGGATTCTACTAAGGTGCAAGAAAATTATACCTTTTCACAAATCATAACTGTCGGAGTTCCAATTGTAATTTTGTTGGTGTTCGGATTAGTATTCACATTCCTAAGAAAAAGGAAGTATAGTAAGTAATGTTAATAAAAATGTTTTTGAAATCTATTTCTTTAAGATATATTTGTAAAAAATAAAGAAAAATGAAGTTTATTGTATCAAGCTCGTATTTATTAAAACAACTACAAGTTTTAGGTAGCGTTATCAACAGTAGCAATACCTTGCCAATTCTAGATAACTTTTTATTTGAATTAGATAAAAAAGCGTTAACTGTTTCTTCTTCTGATTTAGAAACGACTATGTCGGCTACTTTAGAAATTGAATCAACCGATAAAGGAAGCGTTGCCGTTCCTGCAAAATTGTTATTAGACATCCTGAAAACATTTCCAGAGCAACCATTAACGTTTACTGTTGAAGAAAATAGTACTATTGAAATTAGTTCGAACTCAGGAAAATATGCAATTGCTTATGCTCCAGGTGAAGAATTTCCAAAATCAGTACAATTAGAAGATCCATCATCAACTTTAGTTCCTGCCGAAGTTTTAGCAACAGCTATTAGCAAAACTATCTTCGCTGCTGGAAACGACGATTTACGTCCAGTTATGTCTGGTGTATTTTTTCAGTTTTCTCCAGAAGGTTTGATTTTTGTTGCAACTGACGCACACAAATTAGTAAAATATGCTCGTACTGATGTTAAAGCATCTCAAGTAGCTGATTTTATCATGCCTAAGAAACCTTTAAATATCTTAAAGAGCATTTTAGGAGCTTCTGATGCTGAAGTAAAAATTGATTACAACGATGCTAATGCAACGTTCTCATTTGAAAATTATATCTTAACTTGTAGATTAATTGACGGAAAATATCCAAATTATGAAGCGGTTATCCCAAAAGAAAATCCAAATAAATTATTGATTGATAGAACACAATTTTTTAGTTCTGTTCGTCGTGTTGCGATTTTCTCTAATAAAACTACGCACCAAATTCGTTTGAAAATTGCTGGTGCCGAATTGAATATTTCTGCAGAAGATATTGATTACTCAAACAAAGCAGAAGAAAGATTGACTTGTGATTATCAAGGTGATGATATGCAAATTGGTTTTAACTCTCGTTTCCTATTAGAAATGTTGAGCAACTTACAATCAGACGAAATTCAATTGGAAATGTCAATGCCAAATAGAGCCGGAATTTTAACTCCAGTTGACGGATTAGACGAAGGTGAAACTGTTACAATGCTTGTTATGCCAGTTATGCTTAACAACTAAAAATAAATTAACTAACCCAACCAACGAAAACCGTCTTGATTTATTTCTTGACGGTTTTTTAATTTATATAAAATTGTAGCGTTAAAAAATAATCTAACGCTACAATTCAAATTAAAAATATAAATTTATTCATGCAAAGCCAAAATTGGAATATTGCAATGATAAGACATCTTTTCAGTAAAACTAGTGGTAAACAACCATTGAAAAAAATTTCTTTTATAAGTCATCATCGCCAAAACATCAATATTTTGATGGTCAATAAACTCTTCTATCGTTTGATTAACTTCATCATTCGGAATAATAAAAAATTGAACCGGTTCGTGTTTAAAATATTCTGACCAATCGTCGTAAGTAGCTTGTGTATTGTCTGTTTCTTTTGTTTGAACATAAAGACATTTTACGACAGCACCAGCAGATTTGGCAATTTTAATTACATTTGATAATGCTTCTTTGTCTTTTTCTCGAAATCTTGTTGTGAATCCTATTGTCTCTAATTTAGTATATTTTGAATCTTCTGGAACACTTAAAACTGGAACACTCAAATTTGCAATTGCTTCGCCAGTATTAGTTCCGATAAACATTTCTTTCCAACCTGTTGCGCCTGAAGTTCCCATTACAACAAAGTCAATAGAATCGTTTTTAATGATTTCTTTAATATTATAAATCAAATCACCATCCATTATCATGTGACTCATTTTTATATGTTCAAAGCCATTTTCTTCCGCCAACTTATGAAGCTTTGGAAGTTCGTTTTTAAATCTTTCAAAATTTGATAATTCTAAAGAATCAAAAAGTACTTTGTAATTTTGAGGTGCAAATTGATTATCAACAATTGGTAATTCGTAAGTGTGAAGCAAAATCAACTCACCATGAACCAATTTGGCTAAACCTAATGCGTGCAAAAAAGCGTTATTGGCAACATCCGAAAAATCTGTGGGAACTAAAATCTTTTTCATCTTAAAAACAAGTATTGGTTATATAGTATAAAGTTACAACCAAAACAAGCTATTAAAACATGATAAACATCATATTCACAATAATTTAACTTTAAATCACACCCATTTTCTTCATCAAGAAAGTCGCGCTTTTATTTTTACAAATTCCATCACGAAGTTTATAATCAAAATGTAATTCATTATTTACAATTTCAACTTCAAAACATTTATTAGTCAATTGATTTGGAAATTCATTTGTAGTCAAACAAACCTCAATATCATGCGTTGCAATTGCTCCAATAGCATTTTTGGAAATCATCTTTTTAACTACTTCAATAGTTCCGTTGCGTTTGTCATCAGAATTTGTCCCTCTTAAAATTTCATCTAATAATACAAAAGCACGATTGCCTTCTAAATTATCCATAATCAATTTGAGACGCTTTATTTCTGCAAAGAAATAAGATTCACTATCCGATAACGAATCAGATAATCGCATTGAAACCAAAATTGGCATTGGATGAATATTTGCTTTAGAGGCACAAATTGGCGCACCAATTCCAGCCAAAACCATATTGATTCCTAAACTTCTCAAAAAAGTACTTTTCCCAGACATATTGGAACCTGTTAAAATCATGAATGATTGCGGTTGAAAAGTTACATCGTTTCCAATTCGAGTTTTAGAATTTAACAACGGATGACTTAAATCTGAAAACGAAACTTCATAATTAGAATTGATTTCTGGAAATACAAAATCAGAATTATTATATGAAAAATTAGCTAAACTGTTTAGCATTTCGAATTCTCCAATTACATCCAACCATTTTTTTAATGATGCTGCATTATTTTTTTTCCAATTCAAAAGCGATTTTAAAGTATGCGCATGAAATAGAAATAAACCATTGAAAACAAGTGAAACAAACAAATTATTAATAGTGTCCATTCTTGAAAACAATTCGGATAATTGTTTCAATTCATTACTTGCTTTTGTGTTTTCAGATTTTAATTTATCTTTTAAATTATTTAATTTATCAGATAAAAACACCTCATTTTCAATGCTTTCAATAAGTAACCCATATTGTTTTACAATTGCATCAATCTCTGTTGTGTGATTGATTTCACTTTTAATTCTTTTGTAAAAACTTCCAATAATTCCTAAATTTATGGCAAATAAATAGCCTATAATTTTAAGAAATAAATCATTTGAAGTTACTAAATACGATAAGAATGAAATGGTTATAATAACTGGAGTTGCAAATGATAAAATAGTATCTTTTACTGAAAAGTCTTCACTTTTAGAAGTACTCCAATTGATTATTTTTTGATAAACCAATTTAGAATCTTTTCCAACTTTAGCCATTGCGCTAAAATTTTGTCTCCAATCTATTTTATTGGATACTTCTTTTACTGCTTCTTGATTTTTTAAAATTTCTTCGTTAGAAAGTGATTTCATCAATCGACTTGCAAGCGTAATTTTTCCGATGAAAGTAGCAGTTCGATTCAGATTTTGAAACAATGAATGATTTCCAAAAATATCCAAATCATAACAATAGGGATGTGAAAAATCGTTGAATTCGATTCCGTTCTCAAAAGGTAGTTTATTGGTTTTTAGATATGCAATTTCATCAGAGTTTATAGCAATAATAGCCTCTTTTAACTTTCTTTGATTACTAATTTTATCATGCTTCTTCATCAAAAAAACAAAAACTACAACCAAAACAAAAACCGTTGTTAAATATAATGAATCATATGCTTTAAGAAAATAATAACCTGATAACAAGATTAAAATTCCACAAACGAGACGAATTGTACTCAGTAAATTGTATTTTTTCTTTAGCTCGTTGAGATCTTGTTCGAATTGTATTTTTCTGCTGCTATAAATTTCCATTACAAAAGGTTTGCAACAAATATAAGTTATAATGACAAAATCGAGCGTTTCATTTTCAAAGTTTTCTTTACTTTTGCACTATGATAAATCAAGAAACTATTGTTGCACTTGCTACCCCATCAGGTGCTGGTGCAGTTGCAATTATTAGAATGTCTGGAAAAGAATCGATTACGATTGCAAAAGAAGTATTTGAATCGGTTTCTGGAAAAGACATTACTAAACAAAAAACTCATACCATTCACTTAGGAACCATTGTTGATGGAGCAAAAGTGTATGATCAAGTTTTGGTTTCGATTTTTAAAAATCCTAATTCTTATACCGGTGAAGATGTGATTGAAATTTCGTGTCACGGATCGACTTTTATCCAACAACAAATTATTCAGTTATTACTTCGTAAAGGTTGTCGAATGGCACAAGCAGGTGAATTTACGCTTCGTGCTTTCTTAAATGGAAAATTAGATTTGTCACAAGCAGAAGCAGTTGCTGATTTGATTTCGTCAGATAATGAAGCTTCACATCAAATTGCAATGCAGCAAATGCGTGGTGGTTTTAGCAGTGAAATTTCGAAATTGCGTGAAGAATTATTGAATTTTGCTTCATTAATAGAATTAGAATTAGACTTTGCCGAAGAAGATGTTGAATTTGCAGATAGAACACAATTTCATGATTTATTGAATCGAATTGAATTTGTTTTAAAACGATTAATTGATTCATTTGCTGTTGGAAACGTTATTAAAAACGGAATTCCAGTGGCGATTGTTGGTGAACCAAATGTTGGAAAATCCACTTTATTAAATGCATTATTGAACGAAGAACGTGCTATTGTTTCTGATATTGCTGGAACGACTCGCGACACCATTGAAGACGAATTGGTAATTGATGGAATTGGATTCAGATTCATCGATACAGCCGGAATTAGAGAAACAATTGATGTTGTAGAAAGTATCGGAATTAAAAAAACATTTGAAAAAATAGAACAAGCTCAAGTTGTAGTTTATTTATTTGACAGCTCAGAATACACCATTTCAAGTTCTAAATTTCAGATTGAAATTGAAAAAATAAAAAATCAGTTTCCATTAAAACCACTAATAATTATTGGAAATAAAGCCGATAAATTATCGGAAGAAGAAACTAAAAATCTAAAATTTCAAATTCCATCAATATTATTATTAAGTGCCAAAGAAAAGTTAGGAATAGACGATTTAAAAAATCAATTATTATCTTTTGTAAATACTGGTGCCTTAAGAAATAATGAAACAATTATTACAAATACAAGGCATTACGATTCCCTATTGAAAGCATTAGAAGAAATTCAAAAAGTAAAATTTGGTTTAAATTCTAATCTTCCTTCTGACCTTATGGCAATAGATATTCGTCAGGCACTTTATTACTTTGGCGAAATTACTGGCGAAGTTACTAATGATGAGCTTTTGGGTAATATTTTTGCTAATTTCTGTATCGGAAAATAATATTTACTTGCTCATTTCATCGGTTTTTTATCTATTATTTTTATGATTTTTGAAAAGTTTAAAGATTTTTCTTAACTTTATAAACGATTCATTACTGTTTTAATAATAATATAAAACTAAATGGTTAAGAAAATTTACCATAAAATATCAAGTTGGTTTATAATCAAACCGAAAACTTCGGGAGTAATCACTTTTCTAACCATTTTGGCTTTAGTATTTTTTGTTGTTTCTTTAAGATATAAAATAATTAAAGAAAATGAGCATAGAGAAATGTCTAACGTTTTGGAAGTTGTTCATCAAAATATTGAGCAAGTATTAAAAAATAGCAATACTATAACCATAACTCTAGCTATGACCATTAATGACAATGGAGAGCCAAAAGATTTTAATAAAATTGGATCAAAATTAGTCACTAAGGATAATGCTGTGGATGCCGTTCAATTAGTTCCAAATGGAGTAATCAAATACATTTACCCATTAAAAGGAAATGAGGCTGCTATGAATTATGACATTCTTAACTCTAAAGATGTTCGTCAAGAAGCAAATAAATCAATTAAATCAAAATCAATTTATTTTGCAGGACCGCTAGAACTAAAACAAGGTGGAACCGCTGTTATCGGACGATTGCCAATATTTAAAAACAATACATTTTGGGGATTTTCTGCGGTAATTATCAAACTTGAAACTCTTATCAAAAGTTCAGGAATACAGGCAATAGACAAATCAAAATATTATTTTCAATTGTCAAAAGAGAATCCATTAACTAGAGAGGAAGAATTCTTTTTTGAAAATAAATCTGATTTTTCTAAAAACTATTTTCAATCGATATCAATTCCAGATGGAAACTGGAAACTTTACATAATTTCTGCAAATAAGAATAGTATTTTTAAACAATTATACACTTCTTCGATACTTGGATTTCTATTAGCAGTAATGTTTGGTATTTGGGTTTACACCATATTAAAAAAACCCGCAGAACTACAAAAACTCATTTTAAAACAAGCTCAAAAACTTATTGATAATGAAGTAGAATTTAAAATTCTTTTTGATCAAGCACCAATAGGAATAGCAAAGATAGCAACTGATACAGGGAAATTTATTGAAGTTAATAAAGAATATTGCAGACTTACAGGCTATAGTGAATTGGAATTAAAAGAACTTAACTTCAAAGAAATAACCTATCCCGAAGATTTAAATGAAGATCTTCAAAACATGAAAAAATTAACTTCCGGTCAAATTAATGAATTTTCTATGGAAAAACGTTACATAAGTAAATCAGGGAAAATTGTTTGGGTTAATCTGGTTGTTGCTTCTTTATGGAAAAAAGACGGAAAACCGAAATCACATATTGCAATTATTGAAGATATAACTGAAAAAAAAGAGGCTGAAGAAAGTTTAAAAAAGTCTTTTGATTTGGTTAACGAACAAAACAAGCGATTATTAAATTTTTCTTATATAGTTTCCCACAATTTGAGATCACATTCGAGTAATATTAATTCGATTTCAAATCTATTAGAAGATTCTGAGGATGAAGATGAAAGAAAAGAATTAACATCAATGCTTAACAAAGTATCCATTTCCTTAAATGAAACTATGTCAAATTTGAATGATGTGGTAAACATTCAATCCAACCTTCATTTAACCAAAGAAAATTTAAATTTAAATAATTATATAAACTCAACAATAAATATAATTTACGAACAAATTAACTCAAAAGGTGCAACTATAATTAATACTATTGATGACGATGTATTTGTAAAATATAGTCCAGCTTATTTAGAAAGTATTTTATTAAATTTTATTTCTAACTCTTTAAAATATTCACATCCAGACAGAAAGCCAATTATTGAATTGAGTTTTGACAAATTAAAAAATGAATTAAAAATTAAAGATAATGGACTTGGGATTGATATGAAAAAATATGGATCAAGTCTATTTGGAATGTACAAAACCTTTCACAATAACAAAGATGCAAAAGGCATTGGTCTATTTATAACCAAAAATCAAATAGAAGCTATGGGTGGCAAAATATTAGTAGAGAGCGAAGTCAATCTAGGTTGTACTTTTACAGTCACTTTTATTGCTTAATAATTTTTCTTTCAATAGTTAATCCGTTTGATAAAATGCGGACAAAATAAATTCCAGAATTAAAAGCAGTAATATTAAAAGTAGTTTCTTGAGTTATAGTTTGCTCTAACATTTTACTTCCTAAAACATTATAAACTGTAATTAAAGTTTCATCAGATATTCCAGAAATAGTAAAATTATCTTTTGTAGGATTTGGATAAAGTACAATTTTAGAATTATTAAAGGATGTTGTAGAGAGGTTAGAAAACCATTGTTGTCCTGCATTTGCACCCCAAATATAATCGGCAAGATTAGGATAATCAATAAACGGATTTCTGTTAACTTGCCATGTATAAATATAATTATTTCTATTCATTTCGAAATCATCTTTTGGATCCAAAACATTCCATTGCAATAACGAAGCTAAATCGCCAAGTTGACCCACTGTTGTATCAGGAATATCGCCATTTACAACACTCAAAGAATTGTATCTAACAGCCATGTAAAATACGGAACGAGCAACATCACCTTTCCAAGAATTTTGATTTCCTGCTGGACCATTATAACCTGTTAATCCATAATCTCTGTTACTTCTCAAACTATTTTCTGGTCCATCTTCTGCTCTAATGTGATGTGCATCGCCATGACCAGCAATAATATCCTTGGCGATTGTAGGCAACCAAACCGAGATTCCATCAGCAACATCAGAAGTTGCGTCAGAAAATCCACCTCGTGATTGTGGATAAATATGTTCTCTATTCCATTTTCCTGTGTTGATACTTCCTGTTTGAAAATCAAGTTTTGCTCGCGGAATTTCTTTATACATCAACCAAACTTGATTACTATTAAGCGGATTTTGATCGGAAACTTTAAGAATATCAACAATATCTCCATAATTATGAGCATGAACAACAGATGGATTTGCAATGATATCCTGTAATCCTTGTTTTAAAGCTGCCCCAGACAAACCTTCAATCGAAGCGTAATAACCGACCGGTGCTGTACTAGTTACATTTCCAAATGTAGGATTTAATGGTGTTCCAAATGGAAGTGTATAAAAATCATTATCAATAACTCTTATTTCAATTTCATCATTTAATCTATTATATTGTTGCGGTAAAGCTCCAAATTTTATCTTTAATACTTCATCACCTTCATCCAATGTATCGTCAACTAAAGCAATTACTGTAGTAAAAGAAGTTGATCCTGATGGGATAAAAACGGTGGTATTCCCAATAAAATCTAATGAATTAAAAGTTGCATTATTTAAAGAATACGTAAAAGTCAAATCAGATGTTACAGCTGTTTGAGTTGTAAAAGTTACAGAGAAACTTGATCCTTCGTTGTATTGAACTGCTGCAATTGAAATTGAAATTCCATTAAAAATAAATCCACTTCCATCATTATTTACTCCTGGTGTTGGTGGTTTAACTTCAAAAGTGCCATCAACTTTTCGTTGAATAGAATTTAAAGTACTCGAACCGCTAGCGCTTTCATTTAACTGAGTTGTACAACCTAAAAGTGCCATTAAAGTAGTAGCATCAGGATCATTAGTTCCATAAACCATTGCATCAATAAGGTTGACAGAGGTTGCAAGTGTATTATTAGGAAAATCTGAAGAACTACCAAGGTATAGCCCAACTCCATCTGGACCATTTTGAAAAATACTTTCAGGTAAAATTTTTCCCGGAACTGGAGAAACAGTTTGATTTCCGATGACAAAAATTCCATTCACATCTGTTGAAAAACCATCTAAGTCAATAACATAGTAACTTTTATTAATTAAAGTTCCTGTTCCAT
>JAIEMH010000158.1 GCA_019752245.1 Flavobacteriaceae bacterium | reverse complement strand
GTTGCAAAACTTGGTGTAGCTGGACAACTAATTGTTGACGTCGCTGGTAAAGCTGCAATAACTGGAGCAGTTGTATCAATTACATTGATTGTTTGTGATGCTGTTGAAACATTACCACATGAATCAGTTGCTGTCCATGTTCTAGTTACTGAATAACTTCCTGAACATTGTCCGTTTGTAGTAACATCATTAAATGTTAGTGTGAATGAACTTCCACAAGCATCAGTTGCTGTTGCTGTTGCAAAACTTGGTGTAGCTGGACAACTAATTGTTGACGTCGCTGGTAAAGCTGCAATAACTGGAGCAGTTGTATCTAATAATGTAATTAACTGTGTGTGTGTAGAAGTTGCATTTATACAACTTGTATTTATAGTGAAAACTCTACTAACAATTTTAGGACAACCACTTGAAATAGTATCGACGTAAAATATAGAATTTATTATTGATCCATTGGTTATTGTACCACCAGCAGATATAAATTGCTGTTGAGATATTTGAACAGGAGTTGTAGAAAAACTTAATCCAGTTATAGATGACGTACTACATGAATTTATAGAATAGTTAGCAGGAAAAGTAACAGTATAATTGTTTACAACTGTAATAGAAAAAACAAAATAACAACCGTTAGAAAATGGTGGAACAGCATAATAGTTTAGTGTTCCAACAGTTCCAGGGAATGGATTTGTATCTGTATATTCTATTGTTGAAGCTGTTATTGGAAACTGATTATAAAACCTTGTTCCTGATGGAAATGTTCCACTTATTTGTGATACGGGAATAGTACCACTAATATTACAATAATAGAAAACAAAATTATTATCTGTATTTTGACAATTCTGATTAACAAAATTTGTTGCATTAATATTTACTGTAAGTAAGTCGGTTATTGGTTCTCCTTGACATGCTCCTACACCACTATAACCTTGAATAAGTCCTTGCGTGAAATTTACTCCAGAAACTACACCAACACCTGATGAATTTCCATAAATTGATATTTTAGGCGAGCAATTTTGATTTTTTAAAATAGCACAATCTTCAGTTACTTTAAATTTAAATTTTAAAGACCCTAAAATAGTGTTTGGATCAGCAGGCAAAGGTAAAGTGCTGATATCCCAAATTATAGAACCATTTCCTCCTGCTAATGGATCAAAATAAGCATTATTAGGAACTGGTGCTGGAGAAAAATTAATATTTCTCAATATGCTTCCAGAAACAAAAGATGCAGCATATGGAATAGGAATGGTAATTTTGGTATTACTCGTTGCCTCACTTCCTCTGTTATATACATTTATATTATATTCAATTACATCGCCCGGTAGTGCTACGTATGGTTGAGCACCAACAGGAACATTATTAATTGAAACTGCCTGAATAACAGATGGGATTTCAGGAATATAAGCATCAACTGCCATAGCAATTGAGAAAATTGCATAAGTATCACCACCTGTACCATATCTAAAATTAGTAGAAGTTTGATTGTTTCCTAATACTGCATTACCTACATTGGGCACATTAAACATATGAATGTCAATACCCGTATTATTAGTTAAATTTGGATTTCTACTATTTCCTCCAG
The DNA here is from genome assembly GCA_019752245.1 of Flavobacteriaceae bacterium. Classification (GTDB taxonomy): domain Bacteria; phylum Bacteroidota; class Bacteroidia; order Flavobacteriales; family Flavobacteriaceae; genus Flavobacterium. The sequence goes on along the minus strand of JAIEMH010000158.1, from coordinate 8,613 downwards.
TGTTAATTGTTGAATTAAAAAAGTTTGTAGTAGAATTGGAAGCATCATTCAAATTTAAATAAGTATTATCACTGTTTTTTCTAATACTAAAATAATCTCCTGTCAAACCAACATCACCTTCACTAGCCATCATACCTAATTTAACACCAACAGTTCCTGTTTGCACTGTGTTAAATCCAGAAACAGGTAGATCAAAAGGAGAAGTATTTGAGGCAACAATGTAAGCATGACCATCAAATATCGTCACATCTCGATATTTCATCTTTGAGTTTTCATATACAACTATTAAACCCCATCCTCCAGAATAACCGGTGCCACCACCATTTCCATCACGAAGAGCAATATCAGCAGCTAAGTATTGTCCAATTCCATTTTGACGAACATAATCTGTAACTTCAGCATAAGATGAATAAATATAATCTGCAGTAGATGTTGTTGGATAATAAATATCTGTAGATGTAGCAGTAAATTGTGTATAAGCACTAGCACTTGGACCTTTAAACATTATTTTTTTCTTATCGAAATTTTTAGTGTATGAAGTACCATTAATTGTTTTAGTAACTGAAAATGTATTACTTGCTGTACCACTTTGATCTGCTCTTCCAGTCCAATAAAGACCTGCATAAACAATTCTTGAACACGAAGGAACTGCACCATTTTCAGTTGAAAGATTTAATGTTGCAGCAGAAGAGTTAAATGTTGGACTTCCGTTTAATCCTGCAATACTATTTCCATCAACATCAACATAAACCATAGTATTACTATTGTTATTTGTTGTTGCTCCATAATTTTGAAGTGTTAAGTTAGTATTACCCAACATTGTAAAGTCTCCTTTAATATTATAAATCTTTTTTGTTGGGGTATATTGAGAAGTTCTCTGAGTAAAAGGAACCATCACTTGAGCATTAACTGAAAATACCATTCCAAGAAGGAATACCATTTGCAGAAACAAAAATGCCTTTTTGTTACATTTTAAACTTGAGTAATTATTTTTCATAATATAAATATTTTTGTACTACTTTTTAATAGAATTATGCTCCTTTTTCTATACTGTATATTACGATACACTTTGTATCACAATTTTTGATTGCTTGAATTAATTGTGCTAATTCAAAATCAAAACTTACTCTAAAATAAATGTATTTTACACTTTTATATGATGATACGACAGAAAGATCTATCGGAGAATTTAGTTGAGATGGCCTATCAACTTTTATAGTAACCATTTCAATATAATTTACAAGTAATCCCGAACTGTTAGCCAAGCCTAGAGAAGCTAAATCACTGTACATACACACTGGTTTTGCTCCAAAAGTTTTAACTTGATTGCTAGTCAAATAAATAGACGATTGAACTCCATCCATTAAATCTAGAACAGCATCATAAGATGATGCATTTCTTGTACTACTAGTTCTTAAAGAATTCAAGAAATTATCTCTCTTTATTATAGAAAATGTTTGATTGGTTTGTGAAAAACTATTTATTGACAAAAAAATCATCAATAAAATAAAAAACATTTTATTTAGTTTTAATACTTCACTTAAAAATGAATTAGTGCTTTTTTTCAAGAACAGAGTCGTTATTGCTTCTTTAATAATATTATATTTTAAATATTCTGTTAATTAAATTTTTAACATTTTTGAGGTTAATTTATTATTTGTAAAAATTCCCCAAAATATTTTTTTTTAAAATAGCATCATGAAATTTCAAAACTAATTACGTACTGTAATAAGCATCCGTAAATTTCTAGGTTAAGATTTATTGATTTACAACAAGTTAAATCTTATGCAATTATAAATTTTGTTAGGGGCTTTAACAAATTTATATGAAATGTTTAATATATGAAATCAATCATTTCAACTTTCAATTTCAAAATTAGAGCATAGACTTTGAGCAAAATAATAAAAACGATGAATGGCTTAAATATTCTACAAAATGCAATAAAACAGTATTATTCATACTTAAAACCACTTTTTTTATTAGAATAAATTCTACATTTTCATGATTTTACAATCCATTTTAAGCAGTATAAAAAATTAAATACCAATCATTTTCATTTTACAAAAATAGAACATATCAAATAATGGGAAATACGTAGTTTTACGTGATTTCACTTTTTTTTGTTAAACACTTTATAAATAAACAACTATTTAATCTTCGTACATTTGCAGTCATTTTAAAGTTATTAAACATGAGAATCGATATAATTACAATACTGCCAGAATTACTCAAGAGTCCATTTGAAGCTTCAATCATGAAACGCGCGATAAACAAAGGATTAGTAGAAGTGCATTTTCACAATTTAAGAGATTACACTACCAACAAACAAAAATCTGTTGACGATTATCCATTTGGTGGCGGCGCTGGAATGGTCATGAACATACAACCTATAGATGATTGTATTACTTTTCTAAAATCTGAAAGAAGTTATGACGAAATTATATACATGACTCCAGATGGCGAAACTTTAAATCAAAAAATGGCCAACTCCATGTCGATGTACGAAAATATAATTATTCTTTGCGGACATTATAAAGGTGTAGATCAACGCGTACGAGATCATTTTATTACTAAAGAAATTTCCATTGGCGATTATGTCCTTTCTGGTGGTGAATTAGGAGCATTAGTTTTATCAGATGCACTAATTCGTTTAATTCCTGGCGTTCTATCAGATGAAACTTCTGCATTAACAGATAGTTTTCAAGACAATTTACTTTCGGGACCAATTTATACAAGACCAGCAGATTATAAAGGATGGAAAGTTCCCGAAGTTTTAACCAGTGGTCATTTTGCAAAAATTGATAAATGGCGCGAAGACATGGCTTATGAACATACCAAAAATAGACGTCCCGATTTATTAGAAGAATAATCTATGGAAAATCCAATTGTTACTGCATTATTAGCCTATGGAATGTCGGGTAAAGTTTTTCATGCACCTTTTTTAGAAACCAACAAAGGATTCCAACTTTATGGCGTCTTGGAACGAAACGAAAAAAAAGCAAATTTAGATTATCCTACTATTAAGAGTTTTTCTACTATTGACGAATTACTATCTGACGAAAAAATTGAATTAATAGTAATCAATACTCCAAACAATACACATTATGATTATGCACTTCAAGCTCTAAAAGCCTTAAAACATATTCTAATAGAAAAACCTGCCACCACAACTCCAGAGCAATTTAATGAACTTTTAGAATTGGCTAAAAAAGTAAATAGAAAAGTTTTTGTATACCAAAATCGCCGATGGAGTAGCGATATTATGGCGACTAAATCAATTATTGACTCAGAAAAACTTGGAGATATTATTGAAGTTCATTTGCGTTTTGACAGATATAGATCATCAATTGGAATTAAATATTTTAAAGAAAAGCCATTACCAAGTAGCGGAATTTGGTATGATTTGGGTTCGCATTTAATAGATCAAGCCATTTCAATATTTGGAAAACCAATACATCATTACAGTTATAAAAACAAGTATCGTGAAAATTCTCAAGTTGATGACTTTGCTTTTATGCATATAGAATTTAGCAATAAAGTAAATGTGTTTATAACAACAAGTATGTTGGTTACCGATGCACAACCCGGAATTGTAATTCATGGTACAAAAGGAAGTTTTATAAAAGAATTTTGCGATGAACAAGAAAACCAATTGTTAGCAGGATTGTCTCCATTGGACACAAATTTTGGTAATGAAAAGCCAAATAAAGAAGGAAAACTAACGTATCATAATGCAAATAACCAAGTAGTAGTCGAAATAATTCCATCAATAAAAGGAAACTTTAACGGATTATTTGATGAATTATTTCAAAGCATTCGCAAAGAAATCCCTTTTTCAATTGACAATCAACAAATTACAGAACAATTAAAATTATTAGTTTAATAGAAAATAATTTGTAATTACTAATTCTTAATTCATAATTATTTTTTACATTTGCACCCACATTTGACTAACCTCTGGCGAAAACCGTGAATGTTGCTCAGATTTAAACCATAATTAGCATTAAAAATGGCAAATTTAGTAGATTTCGTTAATAACGAATTATCAACAAAAAAAGATTTCCCTGCGTTTGGAGCTGGTGATACAATCACAGTTTACTACGAAATTAAAGAGGGTGAAAAAACAAGAACTCAGTTTTTTAAAGGAGTTGTTATTCAAAGAAAAGGATCAGGAATTACTGAAACTTTTACAATTCGTAAAATGTCTGGTGCAGTTGGTGTAGAGCGTATCTTCCCAGTTAACATGCCAGCTTTACAAAAAGTTGAATTGAACCAAAGAGGTAAAGTTAGAAGAGCAAGAATCTACTACTTTAGAGAACTTACTGGTAAAAAAGCAAAAATTAAAGAAAGAAGAAGATAATTCTAAACTTTCATTTTATAAAAGAAGCTCCAATTTATTTGGGGCTTTTTTTATGTAAAAAAATTAACTCTAAATTATCAAATTCACAATTTTAAAACCTTAAAATAACAAATTCATAATTCAATCGATTTCGTATCAGAACTATAATGAAATTAACTAGTTATTAATTATATTTGTCTTCGCGAATTTTTTTTAAACAAACAACAAACCTTTTATAAAATGGCAAAAATTAAAGTAGCTAATCCAGTAGTAGAATTGGATGGCGATGAAATGACACGAATTATTTGGAGCTTTATTAAAGAACAACTAATCCTTCCTTATTTAGATTTAGATATTAAATATTACGATTTAGGAATTGAAAGCCGTGAAGCTACCAAAGACCAAATCACAATTGACTCTGCAGAAGCAATTAAAAAATACAATGTTGGTATCAAATGCGCAACTATCACTCCAGATGAAGAGCGTGTAAAAGAATTCAACCTTTCTAAAATGTGGAAATCTCCTAACGGAACAATTAGAAACATCGTTGGCGGAACCGTTTTTCGTGAGCCAATTATCATGAGCAATGTTCCAAGATACGTTCAAGGCTGGACAAAACCAATCGTTATTGGTCGTCATGCTTTTGGAGATCAATACAAAGCTACAGATACAGTTATCAAAGGAAAAGGAAAACTTACAATGAGTTTTGTATCTGAAACTGGAGAAACACAATCATGGGAAGTATATGATTTTCAAGGTGATGGAGTTGCAATGGCAATGTATAATACTGACGAAAGCATTTATGGATTTGCACATTCTTCTTTTCAAATGGCTTTAACTAAAAAATGGCCACTATATCTTTCTACTAAAAATACAATCTTAAAAGCGTATGATGGTAGATTCAAAGATATTTTTGAAGAAGTATATCAATCTACTTACAAAGCCGATTTTGAAGCTAACGGAATGGTTTACGAACACAGACTTATCGACGACATGGTTGCATCTTGCATGAAATGGAATGGAGGATTTGTTTGGGCTTGTAAAAATTATGATGGAGACGTTCAATCAGATACTGTTGCACAAGGATTTGGTTCACTAGGTTTAATGACCTCAGTATTGGTAACGCCAGACGGAAAAACGGTTGAAGCTGAAGCAGCACACGGAACAGTAACACGTCACTACAGAGAACATCAAAAAGGAAGAGCTACTTCTACAAACCCAATTGCATCAATTTTTGCTTGGACAAGAGGTTTAGAACACAGAGGAAAACTAGACGGAAATCAAGAATTAGTAGATTTTTGCTTAAAACTAGAACAAGTTTGTGTAGAAACTGTAGAAAGCGGAAAAATGACAAAAGACTTAGCTATGTTAGTAAAACCTGAAGGCTTAACTGCTGCTGATTACCTAACAACAGAAGGTTTCTTGGCTGCAATTAAAGAAAATTTAGACAAGAAATTGGCATAATTTTTTTCTTATAATAATACTCAAAATAGTCTCATTTAATTATGAGGCTATTTTTTTTTTGACTTGCTCCCAACCTTTTCTTCGATTTTGTGCTCTATATAATTAATACATAAAATATTCGTTATAATCTGAATTATAAAAATTATGAGAAAACTATATTCAACAATCATCGTCTTACTATTTGTTTCAATTGCTATAGCACAGAATAAAAAAGAATTTCAAGTAAAATTTGAAACTGCTTCCCATTTGATTTTAGAAAATGAAAGCCAAAAAATTCTTGATAAAATTGCCTCACTTTCTAGATCAAAAGATAATTACTACGTTCAAATAATTGGTCATACTGACAATATTGGAAACTTAGACTACAACTATACTTTGTCTAATGAAAGAGCAAAATCGGTTGCTGACTTCTTTATTGCGAATGGTTTTTTGGAGAAAGACATTTACTTAAGTGGCAAATCATTCTTAAATCCTATTTCAGAAAACAAATCAGAAAAAGGAAAAGCAAAAAACCGACGTGTAACCATCATAATTTCTCAAAAAAAAGAACAAGAAATATGTTTTGCTGGATTAAAATTAAAAGAACAAACCTACACAATAGACAATAGTAAAACAGAAATTTTAGACTATAAATCGGGAACCAAAATAACCATTCCTGAAAATTCATTTATGGACAAAAATGGTAATGCTGTAACCGGAACTGTTTCTATAAAATATTTAGAATACAGAGAACCAAAGGATTATGTTTTGGCAAATATTCCGATGGATTTTCATGACGGAAAAGAAAATTTTCATTTCAATTCTGGCGGAATGTTTAAAATTAATGCTACAAAAGATGGTGAAGAAGTCTTCTTGAAAAATGGCAAAAACATCAATCTTGATTTTAAAATAACCGAAGAACTTCCAAACCTAAATTTCTACCAATTAGATTCTAAAAATAAATGGGTAGAATTGTCTAAATTAAATACTACAAGCAATTTTGGTGGTGACGATGTAATTGAAGGCGAAGATATTTTTACTATCAATTACTACAATTTGTGTAATTCTACTTCATGCGATTCCTTTAAAGACATTAGAAATTTTGGGATTAAAAATTCAGAAACAGAAAATTCCTTATCAAAATTCTATAATTTGTCTGCAGAAAAATTAAAACCGAAAACCGAGGAGAAAGCAACCAATGCAGCAACTGAAAAAGAAAAAAGATTTAGAAAAGAGGAGCTAATTGACTCTTACAAAAAAGGAATTCAAAATAATTTAGTTCGAATAGAGGCATTCAAAAACAGAATAACAGCTGAAACACCAAAATATAGTTTAAAAAAAATAGCTGATGAAAATTCAGAATTACTATTCAATATTAACTTTGAAGTAATCACTAATGTTCAAAATTTAAACTTCAAAAAAATCAATTGGTCAACTAATAATCCGTCCCAAATAGCAGAAACTAATTGGAATAAAAAATGGAATTCATGCATAATTACTGCAAATGAAAATGAAACTTTTACCATCGTATTAAAAGATTCTGTCAACGAATTAAGCATCAATGCTAACAAAATGATTTCGGATAAAATTAATTTAAATAAGCCAGCTTTACTTTCTGAAAAAATGAATAAAGCATTTGAACTTCAATTAAAAAAGATCAGAAAATATGAAAAAATCAATGAAAAATATGCCAAAAGAAATAGAGATTTTGAAAAAAAGATAGCAGATTTAACAGGTAATTCAAATCAGAAAAAACAAACCGATTCAATAAAAATATACACAAATAAAAATTTTGTAAAATGCTTTTGGGAAAATAGCAAAAGTTACATGACAGCAGATGAACAAAATTTAACGCTGATAAATTGGATTACCTATTTTGATAACAATAAATCATTAATGAATCAAAGGTATAGAACGCTACAAAACTCCTTAGATTGCATAGAATTATTTAAAAAAAGAGAGGAAGCCAATCGACTTGTATACGAAAATCAGAGACAGTCTGCAGTAGCAACTTCAAAAGCTAACCAACTTACACGTTCGTTATCAATCTCTAATTTAGGCATTTATAATTGTGATCAAATTCAAAGGCTTCAAAATCCTGTAGAAATTTTCGCAGAATATAAAGACGAAAACGAAAAAGAAATTAAACCACTTTTTATCTATCTCCTTGACAGTAAATTTAATGGAATTATAAAATATGACGGCTATAACAATTACAATCCATATAGATTTGCTTTCAGTCCGAGTTCTAAAAACACTCTTTTAGCTTTTGATGGAAATGGTGATTCTTATATTTTTGAATCAGAAAAATTTAAATTAATTACTACTTCAGGAACCGTTTTAAAACATACTTTTGGTATGAAAAAAATAGAAAACTTAGCAACTGAAGTTGAGTTGAAAAACCTATTATAATTGCCATAATTTATTTGCCATATAAAGATTATTACAACTAGTTACTTTCTGTAGAAAATGAAAATACAATTACCAAAACTTACTTTTTTACTACTACTGCTATTAATTAGTTGTTCCTCCTTTGCGCAAAAAAACGAACAACTTAGAGAACAATCGTATCAATTATTAGAAATAGGGAAATTTAGAGAAGCGCTTACTGTTTTAAATAAAATAAACGATAAAGAAACGCTAGAAACAACCACGGTAAACCTTTATAAAAATCATATTAATGCTATTTTAAACAAGAAATTTTTCAAAAAAATTATTGTAAATTTTTTTAAAAATATGCAAAATTTTGAGAATAGTATTACATTTTTGCTTTATAGTTTTGCTGAAATAGTGTATAACACATGAAATGTTGAATGGGATATTGGGAGACA
>JAIEMH010000286.1 GCA_019752245.1 Flavobacteriaceae bacterium | reverse complement strand
TTACACGGTCCGTGGCCTTTTACAACTTGCCAAAATTCGTCCCAATTCATTTCTCCAAAATCGTAGGATTTTTTTTCTTCGTTCCATTTTAAATCTGGATCTGGAATAGTTAAACCAATCATTTCAGCTTGAGGAACAGTTTGGTCTACAAATTGTTGACGCAAATCGTCGTTGCTTTTACGTTTTAGTTTCCATTTCATTGATTGCTCGGTGTGCACTGATTCAGCATCTAAAGGTCCGAGCATCATTAATGCTGGCCACCACCAACGGTTCAATGCATCTTGCGCCATTTCTTTTTGCTCTGGAGTTCCTTCTGCTAAGGTCATCATAATTTGAAAACCTTGTCTTTGATGGAAACTTTCTTCTTTACAAACACGAACCATTGCTCTTGCATAAGGTCCGAAAGATGTTGAACATAAAGGCACTTGATTGATAATGGCAGCGCCATCAACTAGCCAACCAATTGCGCCCATATCGGCCCAAGTTAGTGTTGGATAATTGAAAATACTAGAATATTTTGCTTTTCCGGAATGTAATTGTTCGTATAATTCTTCGCGTGATACGCCTAAGGTTTCACAAGCTGAATATAGGTATAAACCGTGTCCGGCCTCGTCTTGGATTTTGGCTAAAAGCGCTACTTTTCTTTTTAACGATGGCGCACGTGTTATCCAATTTCCTTCTGGTAGCATTCCTACAATTTCGGAATGTGCGTGTTGGGAAATTTGACGAATGTGTGTTTGACGATATTTTTCGGGCATCCAATCTTTGGGCTCGATTTTTTCGTCTCTTGCAATTCGTGCATCAAAGATCTCTTCTAAATTTTTTACTTCTTTTTCTGACATACTTTTTTGAATTAGTGTTCAGCCTGCCTGCGGTAGGCAGGTGTTCAGTCGCCGTAATACTTTACTTTGCAGTAACTTTGAACGTTTATTATTTTTTCTTTTGAACCATTAAGTTATTTACGGTTCGTTAAGATAGTGTTGTTTTATATTTTATTTTTATTCAATTCGTTTGCTTCCTAGCCCTGATTGGAGGGAAAAGCCTCGCTTCTTTAGCGAGCTTTGGAAGGAAAGCAGGAATATGGATTACTGATAAATTCCAAACCATTCGCTTCTATACTCCAAAATCCACTACTACTTTGTCGGTTGTTGGAACGGCTTGACAGCTCAAAACCAATCCTTTGGCGACTTCGTGTGCATCGAGTGCGTAGTTGACTTTCATTTCGACTTCGCCTTCTAAAACTTTGCATTTGCAAGTGCTGCATACACCGCCTTTGCAGGCAAATGGTAAATCGGCTCCGGCTGCTAATGCACCATCGAGAATATTATCGTAGGCTTCGTCCATCACGAAATGGAATTCTTTTCCACCGTCGATAATGGTGATGTCGGTTCCGTTTACTTTATTTTCTACTATTCTTTGAATTCGTTTTTTGTCTTCTTCGGAAATTCCGGATGTGAACAACTCGTAATGTATTTTATCGCTATCTAAACCTGCGGCTGTTAATTCATCGCGTAATAGGAAAATCATATCTTCTGGTCCGCAGATGAAACAATCGTCGGTAGCTGGAATGTCGATTATTTTTTCCGTCAAGACCTGAATTTTTTCTTTGGTGAATCTTCCGTTAAACAATTCGGATGCTCGATGTTCTTTGGTTAGGAAATGAAAAATTTCGAAACGATTGAAATACAAGTTTTTAAGTTGTTCAATTTCTTCTTTAAAGATAATGGATTTTACAGAACGATTTAAATAAAATAATTTAAAAGTGCTGTTTGGCTCTGATTTTAAATGTGTTTTTATGATTGACAGAATTGGCGTGATTCCACTTCCTGCCGCGAATGCTATGTAATTTTTGGCTTTTTGGGTATCGATTTCTACATTAAACTTTCCGCTTGGTGGCATTATTTCTAGGATATCACCACTTTTTAGCGTTTCGTTTACATAGGTTGAAAACAATCCGCCATTGATTTTTTTAACGGCTACCTTCCATTTATCTTCGATTGGAGACGAACATAATGAATAGGAACGACGCACATCTTCACCGTCAATCATTGCTTTTAGCGTGAGATGTTGTCCTGGTTTGTATTGAAATTCTTGCTTTAATTCTTGTGGAATTTCGAAAGAAAGTACGGAACAATCTTTGGTTTCCTTATAAATATCGGCAATTTTTATGTTGTGAAATTTTGACATAACCACTGAATAATTTTTAACTAACACTTGTTAGTTTGTTATGCAAATTTAGTGAAAATTTTGATATGTTACGAAAACGTTATATTTTTTTTACTTTAAACCATTAAGACATTAAGGTTCATTAAGTTTTAGGTTTGGAACACAGATTTGAGAAATTTGAAAAATTATACAATTCCATTGAGTAAAACTTGAATCATAGTTGCTTTTAGGACTTCGGGTTTGATTGTTTTTTTCTTTCCGTACCAAAGGTAAAGTGTTCTTAATGTTGAAAGAGTTGAGAAAATTATTACTTCGATGTTTAGGTTTTTTATTTCTCCGTTGGCGATTCCTGTTTTGATTATTTGTCGGAAACTTTCTTCGTAGTCGTTTCGCATTTTGATGAAATAAATTAAATCATCGTCGGTTAAGTGCATCCAATCGTTGTTTAGACAAGCTAATGCATCTGAATTTCTGAGTGTAATATCGATGTGAAGTTGTATAACTCGTTCGATTTTTTGGATGGTTGTGACATTTGAAGCAAGGATTTCATCTATGACGGAAGTAAATTCTTCGGCAATTTCGATAATGATTAAAACTAAAATTTCTTGCTTGGATTTGATGTGATTATACAAACTTGCGGCTTTGATGTCCATAGCTTGGGCAATATCACGCATGGTTACAGCGCTGTATCCTTTTTCTTTGAAAAGTTTTGCTGCTACGTTTATAATTTCGGTTTTTCTGTCGGTAATCTTCATTGGTGTCAAATATATAGAATATTTTTAGTTGGGTAACTTTTGTTACAAATTTGTGTTTGAGATTAGATTAGTTTTGTGGTGTTCTTATTTTTTGAGGAACACAGATTTGAGAAATTTAAAAAAATAAAAATATGGGATTATTAAGTATGCTAGGATTGAGTGGCAAATCAGAAAACATTAAAGATTTCGTTGAAAAAGGAGCCGTTATTATTGACGTTAGAACTCCTGGAGAATTTCAAGGTGGACATATTAAAGGTTCGAAAAACATTCCGTTGAATACTATTGGAAATCAAATTGAAAGCATTAAAAAATTGAACAAACCTGTGATTACTTGTTGCGCAAGTGGTATGCGAAGTGCACAAGCGACATCTATTTTGAAAAGTAATGGAATTGAAGCTATGAATGGTGGCGGTTGGAGTAGTTTGGAAAGTAAATTGTAGTTTATGGATTTTGGAAAATAAAAAAACCATCCCGAATTAACGAGATGGTTTGAAAAAAACTCAATTATAAAAAACTACTTACTTTTTAATTACTTTAAAGATTTTAACCTTATCATCAACTAAAACTCTAACAATGTAAGAACCTGACGAATATCTGGACATATCTATTGTTGTTTCATTTTCGTTTACCGATTTTGAAAAGACAATCTGACCAAGTATATTCACAACTTCTAAATTTGTCATCATTTCTGTTGAAGAAATAGTTACAAAATCAACCACTGGATTTGGATATAATTTGATAACATTTGCTACAAATTCTTCATTTCCTAAGCAACCACCTAAAGTCATTGTTACTGCCAATCTTGTTGGACTTTCACAACTTGTAACTGTTTGCGAACCATAATAAGTCGTTCCTGAAACCAATGCAGTTCCTGGTGGAATTACATTTCCGCTTGACGGTGCATCGTACCAAACAATACTTGAACCAGTGACAGATATTAATCCGACAGTTTCTCCTGCACAAAACGTTTGATTTGCAAATCCGGTTGGTGCAGCTGTTGGATTTATTGAAGCCGTAACAGCAACTCTTGAAGTGGTACAATCACCATTGGTTGCTTCTACATAATAAGTTGTAGTTGTTGCAATACTTGGCGTTGTTAAACTTGAACCTGTTGCTAATATTGTTCCGCCTGATGGATTTGCATACCAATTTAATGATCCGAAACTTTGTGTTGTTGCACTTAAAGTTAAGATTCCGGCATCGCATCTACTTGCTGGAGTTGTTGAAAGAACTGTTACTGCTGTATAAATAGTTGCAGTAATTGGAGTTCTTACCGAAGTACACGTTCCGTTTGTGACCTCAACATAATACGTTGTTGAAGTTGCTAAACTTGGTGTGTTGAATATTCCGCCAGTAGTTAATGCTGTTCCTCCACTTGCATTGGCAAACCAACTTATAGTTCCCACATTTGATGTTGCTTGTAATTGAACACTTCCAGTTCCGCATCTACTTGCTGGAGTTGTTGATGTTATTGTTGGAATATCAAAAACTGTAGCCGTAATTGCAGTTCTGATTGAAGAAATACATCCGTTGTTTACTGCTTCTACATAATAAGTTGTAGTTGTTGCAATACTTGGAGTTGTAAAACTTGAACCTGTTGCAATTGCAGTTCCACCACTTGGAACACTATACCAATTGATTGTTCCAACAGTATAAGTCGCGCCTAAAGTTACTGTTCCTGTTCCGCATCTGCTCGCAGGAGTTAGCGTTGTATTGAATGGTCTATCATTTACGGTCACAACAACAGGAATTCTTGCTGATTGACAACTTCCGTCAGTTGCTTGAACATAAAATGTAGTTGTAGTTGCCCAATTACTTAACGAAAAGCTGTTTCCTGTTCCTTGGACAATTCCTCCTGTTGGAACATTGTACCAAGCTAAAGTTCCTGCACTTGCAGTTGCCGATATGGTAAATGTATCGCCACCACAAATGGTTGTTGGAGTTGTTGAAGTTATAGTTGGACTAGGATTAATTGTTGCAATAACTGCCGTTCTTGTTCCAGAGGCACAACTTCCGTTTACTGCTTCTACATAATAAGTTGTAGTTATTGAAATACTTGGTGTTGTAAAATTATTGGTCGTTGCCAAAGCTGTTCCACCAGATGCATTTGCATACCAAACAACATTTCCTGCGCTTGAAGCTGCTGATAAAGTTACCGATCCAGCATCGCATCTACTACTTGGTGTAGTTGAAGTTATTGTTGGCGTAACATTTATAGTTGCAGTAACCGCAGTTCTTGTAGAAGTACAACTTCCGTTAGAAGCTTCAACATAATAAGTTGTAGAAACTGAAATACTTGGAGTTGTAAAACTTGTTCCTGTTGCTAAACTTGTTCCGCCAGTTGGAGTTGCAAACCAATTAATAGTCCCAGAATTAGCAGTTGCAGTTAATGTTACTGTTCCAGAATCACAACGACTGTTTGGTGTAGTTGCTGTAATAATTGGAGTTGTATTTACAGTTGCAATTACCGCTGTTCTTGGCGACGTACAACTTCCAGTAGTCGCTTCTACATAATAAGTTGTAGTTGCGCTTATACTTGGAGTTGTGAAATTATTGGTTGTTGCCAAAGGAGTTCCACCAGTTGGATTTGCGTACCAAATTGTACTTCCAGCACTTGATGTCGCATTTAAAGTTACACTTCCTGCATCACAACGACTTGCTGGTGTTGTTGATGTTATTGTTGGTGTTGTATTTACAGTAGCAATTACTGGAACTCTTGTAGAAGTACAAACTCCATTTAATGATTCAACATAATACGTTGTAGTTGTTGAAATACTTGGCGTTGTAAAACTTGTTCCAGTTGCAATAGCAGTTCCACCAGTTGGATTTGCATACCAATTTAATGTTCCAACATTAGTTGTAGCTTGCAAAGTTACTGTTCCTGCATCACATCTGCTTGCTGGCGTTGTGCTTGTAACAGAAGGATTCGCATAAACTGTTATGTAAGAATTTAAAGTTACTGTACCAGTTCCGTTGTAATTTGCAGCGACTAATGTTACTGCATAACTTCCAGCTGTATTGTATGTTATTACAGGATTTTGAACTGTTGAACTGTTTGGCGTTCCACCAGTAAATGTCCAAGTCCAAGCCGATGGAATATTGGTTGATGTATCTGTAAATGTTACTGATTGACCAATACAAATCTCGGTAGCCGAAGCTGTAAAACTTGCTACTGGAGGTGCTGTTGGACAAATTTGAGGCGTTGCATCAACAACTGCACCATCATTATTTCCACCAAAATAAGCATAAAATGATGGAGGAAAAGGACATATTCCTATAATCGTTTCATCTGTTGCTGCTCCGTCATTATCGCCACCCATATAGGCAAAAAACGAAGGAGGAATTCCGCAAGTTGTAGCCGATAATTCATCGACTGTTGCGCCATCATTGTCGCCACCTAAATAGGCAAAATACGATGGTGGAATTCCACACGCTGTATTACTTAATTCATCTACTGTTGCTCCATCATTGTTTCCTCCAAAATATGCGTTAAAATGCGCAGGTATTCCGCAGGATGTTGTACTCAATTCTTCCGAAAAAGATCCGGAGGAAGTTCCTCCATTATATTGAGCAAACGATGATAAATGTGTCAACAAAACGATTAAGAATACAACTATATAATTTTTAGTTGTTTTCATCTAATTTGATTTTAAAATTGTTAAATAATTTTGATTTAGAAACGAACCTTTTTGGTTTCATTTCTTTCAAATTAGATTATTATCTCACTCCACGACCACCAAAATTATAACCTCGTGTTGCGTTAACTGTTGTAATGGTTGCTCTATCAGATACTTTTACTCTATCTACAACATTTACATAATCACCACCTCTAAAACCTACACCAACTGCTGTTGCTGGATCTGGCCAAGTTGCTTGATTTGCAAGACCATTTGCAGCAATTGTTCCGTCTCCCAAAGTTCCATTGAATGCTGTTCCTGTAGCATTTGAAGTTGTAATATAACGTTCTGCTACATTTCCACCAAGTTCCATTGCACCATAATAAGAAGCTCCAGCTGAAGCTCTTCCAGAAGTTCCAGTTGCGAAAGCACCTACTTTAACTGGACCATAAATTCCCGATCCAGATCCAATTCCTGCAGCACAAGTTCCGTTAGTTGCTGGTGTCCAAGTTTCATTTGCTAAATAATCATTTATTAATCCTGGTAATTGCGTGTAAATTGCGTTCATTTCGGTTGTTCCCCAAGGATATTCATTTGAAACACGATTTACAGGTCCGCGACATACTTTTTCAAATTCCATTTCGGTCATTGGACGTAAAGCTGCCCAATCTAAATAAGCCGAAACATCGCTCCAGCTAAGATTATTCATTGCTGTTCCTTGTCCGTCATCACTATTATTTTCTACACCTGCAGTTGCATCACAAACATAAACTGCTGGGATTGCACCGTTATTTCCTGGAGTTGAAATTCTGATTCCGTTTCTATAGTTGAAACCTGTAAACATCGCATAAGTTCCTATAGCACTGATTGGATCATTAGCAACGTGTGCCGCTTGTTGATCATAAGTTAAAGAGTTTAAATATTCTACATATTGTAATTGAGAAATTTCATATTTCATACAATAAAAAGCGTTGTAACCCATTGGAAAAGTTGCAGGAACATTCGTTGCTGCACCACCTAAAGTTGCAGAAGTTAATCCAGAAGATTGCGTTGCTGCTGTAATATTAATGCTGTTAAAAGTTGAAACGCTTGTTCCATCTCCTATTTGAAAATTATTTTGAGGCACATTAACCATTTCGATACCAAAAACTTTATAATTGAAAGTTCCAGCAGGAATAGTCATTTTTAATGTTACCGATGTTGGTGCTACAGTTCCACCACCAATTGCACTTCTACGAATAAAAACGCCACGTCCGTCAGCAACTGGATCTACTTGCAAAGGTGATGCTGTTAAATGATCGCCAGCAAACGTACTCAAACCTGCGTGTGCCCAAAGTCTTGTATTACAATCTTGGTATTTAATAAAAACCCAGACGGCATCCCAATTATTTGGAGCAACTGATGCGTTCCAACTGTTATCCCAAGAGATAGTAAAAGTAATATTTGAACCAGAAACTGATGTTCCTGTAATTTGTACATTATTTGCAGAAGCATTAATTGCAAATAATAAAAATAATGCCGAAGCAATTTTAGTAAAATAATTTTTTGATTTCATCGTATTGATTTTTAAAAGTTATAAGGCAAACTTACCTCACAACAAAACATAAAAAAATACGCTAAAATGCGTATTTTTTAGAATTCAATAGTTTGATTTTCAGAAAATTATATTAATTTATTACTTTTAGCTTTTTGAATAGCCTCCAGTTTATTGTGGACTTGCAGTTTATTGTAAATATTCTCAACGTGTTTGCGAATTGTTCCCACAGATAAAAATAAATTATCGGCTATAGCGTTGTATTTTAACCCTTTACTTAATTGTTCTAAGACTTCTACTTCTCTATTAGTTAAATTGATTTCTTCACAAGGTTCACAATTATCAAAAACCATTGGTTCTCTTAATAATTTTAGAGTTTTTAGTGCTATTGAAGGCGTCATTGCTGCTCCGCCATTTAAAGTTTCAATAATTGCATTGTATAAATCTTGAGGATTTACTTCTTTAAGAAAATAACCATCCGCGCCAGCTTTTATAGATTTGAAGATGTTTTCATCATTATCAAAAACGGTTAGCATTATGATTTTGATTTGCGGATATTTATTTTTTACTGCTTCTGTTGCTTCAATTCCATTCATTTTTGGCATTTCAATATCCATAAGAATTAAATCTAAAATATGATTCTTTTCTAATTTTTCTAATAAATCTTGCCCGTGATTGGCTTTGAATTTTATGTCAATATCATCAAAAAAAGCAAGCTTATCTTGAATGGCTTTTTGTAAAAAAGTGTTATCGTCAACTATGGCTACTTTTATCATAATTTTAAATTTTTGGAATTTCAAATCTAATTTTGGTTCCTTTATCTATTAAAGAATTGATTTCAAATGTTCCGTTAATTTCTTCAATTCGTTTTTTCATATTATGTAATCCGTTTCCGAAGTCGGTATTTTCTATGTCAAATCCTTTTCCGTTATCTTGAATTTCGATTTGAATTTTATTGGAAACATTTTTAACTTCAACAACTATTTCATTTGCATCAGCATATTTAACTGCGTTATTTATGGATTCTTGAATGGTTCTGTAAAGATTTATTCCTACAATTGAAGAAAACTTTAATTCTTGTAACGATTCATCAACATTGAATTTAAAGTCAACATCTTCTTTGGCAGATTTTGCTTTTTCGATAAAATTAAAAATTCTGGATCGCAAATCTTCAAATGAAAATTCGTTATTGTTCATTGCCCAAATGGTGTCGCGAAGCTCTATGATAGTTGACTTGGTGAAATCGCTAATTTTGGTTAATTGATTGGTTATTTTGTTATCGGTAATTTGATTTCCGTGTTTTAAATTATCTACAGATGAAATTACAAATGTTAGTTGAGCACCTATATTATCATGCAAATCTCGTGAAATTGAAAGTCGTTGTTCTTGCAATTGATTTTGAGATTCAATTTGTGCAATAGCCGATTTTAATTGGAATTCTTGTTCTTGTTGTTTGTTTTTAAGTTTTTGTTGACGGTAAATTAAAAATCCTATTAGACCAATAAATAAGGCTAAAGATGAAACTGCTATTAATTTATTACGTGTATTTTTTACTTCGATTTCCTTTTGAAGTAAAAGTTTTTCTTTTTCGTTAGTTTCAAATTTTACTTCAAGTTCTGCAATTGTTGAATTAGTTTCTTTATTGAGAATACTATCTTTAAATTGAGAATAACTTTTATAATTCTTCAATGCTAAAGCGGTATTTCCTTGTAATTCATGACACTCTGAAAGTTTTTTATAACTGTATTGAAGTAAATCAACATAATTAGATTTCAAGGTATTATCAGCTGTTTGTTGATAAAAATTTATCGCCTTATCATACTCTTTCTGAGCAAAATACAAATCACCAAAATAGGAGAGATTTTCAGAAATGCCTATTTGATCATTTAATTTTTGACGAATATCTAATGCTTTTTGATAGTTAATCTTTGCTTTACCGTATTGTTTTCTGATGAG
Source organism: Flavobacteriaceae bacterium (assembly GCA_019752245.1). Lineage (GTDB taxonomy): Bacteria > Bacteroidota > Bacteroidia > Flavobacteriales > Flavobacteriaceae > Flavobacterium. The sequence continues at coordinate 181 of JAIEMH010000286.1, read as the reverse complement.
ATAAACTCCAGCAATATTATTTAAACTATAAGGAATTCCAAGACTATCTTTAATTTGTTCTTTAATAGCTAATCCTTTATTTTTACGATTAGATTATCTTTCCTTGACTTTCTTCTGAATCTACTATAATTTTATATTTTGATTGCCCTTGAACAGACTCGATTAATTATCAATTAATAGC
>JAIEMH010000395.1 GCA_019752245.1 Flavobacteriaceae bacterium | reverse complement strand
AGCTAACAGGATTACTAAAATTATTTGAACTTTGCCCACTTATTTGTGTTGCAGCTCCAATAGTAATGCTATTTCCAGAGGTAGTGAAGACTGGTGTTAAGTTTGCTAAGACTGAACTAGGTGTTCCAAATGGTAGAATTACCAATTTTAGCTGGTGTTTCCAGAAAATCAATGATATACAAAACGCTTGAAACTTCAGCAGAATTTGCATTAAACGGAACAACATCATTAAATACTATTTCATTACTTAAAGGCGCCAAAATATTGCGTGTTCACGATGTAAAAGAAGCGGTAGAATGTGTGAAATTATACAATCAATTAACATGAAAAAATATATAGGATTCTTAGTAGCTTTAATTTTATTTTCTTGCGAAGGTAAAAAAGAAATTGAACTTCCAAAAGCGGATACAACAATAGTTGCCGATGTTCAAGAACATTCGCCAATTTACATGTTTTTCAAAGTAACAGGTAACGATACTATTGCTGATGTAAATAGAAAAAATTCTATTGTTTCTACCAATTGGATTTTTAATATCGACAAACGTTTGCCTCTTAAATTGATTGTTCCAGAAATCATAAAGTTACAAGCCAAAAAAGATAAAAGCATGCACAAAAATGAAGCTGCTGAAAACTATTTTTCGTATGCGAATGATGTAAAGAAAACTATGGCTTTTTTACCATTTACAAAAGTGAAATATGTTATTGGGAAACCAAAATCAGGCACAATTGTTTATTTTTCTAAAAACAATAAAATTCTGGTAGATAATATTGAAGTAAAAAGAGATTCTTTAGAAGTTTATCTTAATAAAATGTCAGAAGTAAAACTTCATAATATTAACTTTTGTTTTGATAAAAATGATACTTATGATAGTTATATTAAAAATATAATTTCAATTAGAAGTTTAGAAATTGAAGTAATAAAACCAGAAGAATTTATCTACTAAAACTTCCAAATTTTGTACTTCGTATTTCCAACCTCGTACTTTCTATTGATGATGATAAGGTTCGTTTCTTAAAATAGTAAACCCACGATAGAATTGTTCAATTACAAATAATCGTACCATTTGATGTGAAAAAGTCATTGCCGAAAGAGAGATTTTGCCTTGTGATTTTTTATAAACTTCTTCGCTAAAACCATAAGGTCCGCCAATTACAAAAACCAATGTTTTGATGCCTGCATTCATTTTCTTTTGTAGGTAATCCGAAAATCCAACACTCGAAAAAGTACTTCCGTTTTCGTCCAATAAAATCAATTGATCGGTTGGCGATAATTTTGATAAAATCAATTCACCTTCTTTTTCTTTTTGCTGCGATTGCGATAAGTTCTTTACATTTTTAATATCTGGAATTACTTCTAAATCAAATTTTATATAAAACGAAAGACGTTTGGTATAATCATCAATTAAAGTTTGTAACGATTTATTATCGGTTTTACCAATAGCAAGCAACTTGATATTCATAAGGCAGTTTATCTGTTTTTTATGGCAGCAATAATTTCGCGCAAGAAAATGGACGAAATCGCTCCGAGTGCAAAAATAGATAAAAATGCAACAGCTCGAACATTCTCTACACCAGCAATTCGGTTATAATTTCCAATGGCAATAATAAATAATAATGCTAAAATAATAAGTTTTTTACGTGTTTTCATTACTTTAAGTTATTGGTTAGTAATGTAAAGTTAATGAAAATCAAACTAAGGTAGTTTTTTTCGTGTAAGAATCTTACTTTTGCACAACACAACTAAGCTACAATGTATAAACTACTAATTCGTCCGATACTTTTTTGGTTTGATCCAGAAGAAGTGCATTACTTTACCTTTTCATTAATTCGTTTTTTGTCTAAAATTCCTGGTTTTTCATCACTTTTCAAATCGTTATATTTAGTAAACGATAAACGATTAGAAACCGAAGTTTTCGGATTAAAATTTCCAAATCCAGTAGGATTAGCAGCAGGTTTCGATAAGAATGCGGTTTTATACAAAGAACTTTCCAACTTCGGTTTTGGATTTATTGAAATCGGAACGCTAACGCCAGTTGGTCAAGAAGGAAATCCCAAAAAACGATTGTTTCGATTAAAGGAAGATTCGGCAATTATCAACAGAATGGGTTTCAATAACGAAGGTGTTCAAGTTGCTGTAGAACGTTTAAAGAAAAATAAAAACGTATTAATAGGTGGAAACATAGGAAAAAATAAAGTTACGCCAAATGAAAATGCCACGCAAGATTATGAAATTTGCTTCGAAGCACTTTTTGATTTTGTCGATTATTTTGTAGTAAATGTAAGTTCGCCAAACACACCAAATCTTCGTGAATTGCAAGATAAAAAACCATTAACCGAACTTTTGCAAACGCTTCAAAATAAAAATTTGGCCAAGCCAAAACAAAAGCCAATTCTGTTAAAAATTGCTCCAGATTTAACCGATTCTCAATTACTAGATATCATTGATATTGTAAATGAGACTAAAATTGCAGGTGTAATTGCAACCAACACAACGCTTTCAAGAGAAGGTTTACAATCAGAAAATAAATCGGAAATGGGCGGATTATCTGGAAAACCATTGACTAATCGTTCTACAGAAGTTATTAGATTTTTATCTGAAAAAAGTAATAAATCATTTCCAATTATAGGTGTTGGCGGAATTCATTCAGTTCAAGATGCCATTGATAAGTTAGATGCTGGTGCAAGTTTGATACAGCTTTACACCGGATTTATTTATGAAGGACCAAAATTGGTAAAGGAAATTAACAAGGCAATTTTAAAAAGAAAAGCCTAAACTTATTTGTACTAAAAGTCCAATTAATAAAGCAATTCCAAAACTTAATAGTGTTCCAATAAGAACATATTCGGTAAGTTTTCGGTCTTTTGCTTCTTTTAAATCACCAAATCTAAAAATAGATTTAGCTGCCAACAAAAATCCAATAGCTTCAAAATGTCCTGTCAAAATAAAGCAAAATACAAACAGACGTTCTAAAATTCCAATATAATTTCCTGCATTTTCTAGTGAATCGTCCTTGGTTTTATTTTCGGGTGTCCAAATAGAAATGATGTTTTTGATGATTATTGAAGTTGGTTTTGTTAACAAAATAAATCCTGTAATTGTAATCCAAAATTGATTTCCAATACTCGCAAAACCTAGTGTAGTTTTGTTATAAATTAATGTAACTACAATAATAACAAGTAAGTGTAAAAGTTGGTCTACAGAAAACCAAAGACGCTTTGTTTTTTTATTTTGAAAGTATAACTTCAAAAAATCTATAACTCCATGCAAAAATGCTAATGCTAGTGCAAACCAACCAAATGCTGTTTCTCCAACTAAAATCCAAGCTAATATAAAATGTAAAAAAGTGTGTAAGTATAAGTAAATACTGAGATGTTTTTTCTTTTCTTTACTATTTACCCACGAGTTTGGTTGCAGTAAAAAATCGCCAATTAAATGTGCTAAAAGTAATTTTACAAATACAATCATGCTTCAAGTGTTTTGATTTTTTTTCTAAAATAATGTTCTACTTGCATCATCAATTCATAACTAGAACGTTTTTGTCTTCGGCTTACAGCAGCTTGGTTAATGCCAAGTTTTACACCAATTTCTTCTTGCGAAAGAGTAGGGTTTTTGATGGCAATTAGCACAAATTCAGCCGATTGTTGCAGCCAATTATCCATAAAAGATAATGTTAGTTTTAACATCAAATTCAATTCTTCGTCCAATTCGGCATTTCCAGAATTGATTGCTAAGTTTAGTTTTTGTTTTTTTAATGTTTCAAATGTTTCTCCAGAACGCACAAAAGCGCTTCCGTTACTTTCTGTAATTTTTCTTGTTTTATGTGTTTTTTCTCCAAAACCCAAACTCATTCTAACATCTAAATTTATAGATTTAAAAAATGCTTTAATTTGAAAAGCAATGATTAAAGCATCTTCTATATTCTTGATTTCTAGTTGAAACTCATCGCCACGGTAGATTTCCCAATCGTTTGGAGATTTCCCAATCGATTGAAATAGTGTTTTCAAGTCGTTAATCCATTTCTTTGATGGAACCTTTCTTGAGTTGATAATATCTCCTGTAAGTATTACAATCATAAGTCAAAAGTACTAAATATTTTTAATAATACACTATTTATTACCAAAATACGTAATATTTTAATTTATTACCAAAATACGTAATATTTTAATTTATTACCAAAATACGTAATAATTAAATTTTATTTCTTTCTAGAAAACGATTTCGTAAAAAAGAATTCTTTAGTATCTTTGACAGCAAATGGAGAAAATCAAAATCATAGAATGTCCGCGCGATGCCATGCAAGGTATCAAACCATTTATTCCTACCCAACGAAAAGTAGATTACATTCAATCGTTACTTCGCGTAGGCTTTGATACCATTGACTTTGGAAGTTTTGTATCGCCCAAAGCTATTCCGCAAATGGTTGATACGGCTGAGGTTTTAGCACAACTTGATTTATCGCAAACAAACAGTAAATTACTAGCAATTATCGCCAATACGCAAGGTGCAGAATCAGCTTCTGTTCACAAAGAAATACAGTATTTAGGATTTCCATTTTCTATTTCAGAGAATTTCCAAATGCGAAATACCCACAAAACTATTGCCGAAAGTCTAGTAACTTTACAAGAGATTTTGAACATCGCAGACAGATCAAATAAAGAAGTGGTAACCTATATTTCAATGGGTTTCGGAAATCCGTATGGCGATCCGTGGAATGTTGAAATAGTAGGCGAGTGGACCGAGAAATTGGCCAATATGGGCGTGAAAATTCTATCACTTTCTGATACTGTTGGAAGTTCAACTCCAGAGGTAATTGACTATTTATTTTCGAATTTAATTACTAAATATCCAAACATCGAATTCGGTGCGCACCTTCACACAACGCCAGACAAATGGCACGAAAAAATCGATGCTGCATACAAAGCTGGTTGCCGCCGTTATGATGGAGCCATTCAAGGTTTTGGAGGTTGTCCAATGGCAAAAGACGATTTAACCGGCAACATGCCAACCGAAAAAATGCTGTCTTATTTCACCCAACAAAAAGCCAACACCAATACTAGTCCAATGAGTTTTGAAAGCGCTTACAATGTGGCTTCTAGATTATTTGGTGAGTTTCACTAATTCCTTAAACGACCTTAAATGACCATGAATGACTCATGTGATTTTTATAATTGTACCATTTAAGAAATTTAAGGTCATGTAAGTTTTTTAGATATTCTTTAAAGAGTATTTTATTATTTATTTTTTCTCTTAAAAATCTTATAGATTTCAATCCACATCACAGAAATAAAAGCAATTAAAATACTCAATCCTATCTGAGTATAATCAACTATTTCAAACAAAAAGAATTTAGAGAAAACTGGAACAAAAAGTAGGAGTGAAGTAACCGCAATAGTTATCCCAATAATTAATAAAACTAAATTATTTTTATAGCGAATCGTAGTAAAAATCGAATAATAAAAAGAACGATTTTCTAACGTCAGAAAAATATTTGAAGCAATCAATGTCAGGAAAATTGAAGTTCGCGTATACGTTTCTGAAAAATTATTTTGCACACAATATTGATACATAAATAACAATCCCAAAGTAATTACTAATCCTTGAATAATGCTGATAGTTATCTCTTTAAAGTTGAAAAATGTATTCGTTAAAGGTCTTGGTTTTTCTAGCATTAAATTACTTTCCATTGGTTCGTTTTCATAAATTATAGAGCAAGTTGGACCCATAATTATTTCCAAAAATATGATGTGAACTGGCGTAAAAATATTTGGATACATCCAGCCCAAAGCAAGCGGAATAAATACAATCAGAATTATAGGTATATGAATTGAAATAATATACTGAATAGCTTTTTTCAAATTCACGTAGATTTTTCTACCCATTGCAATGGCATCGGTCATTTTTGCGAAATCGTCGTCAATCAAAATTAAATTAGCTGCTTGTTTGGCAATTTCGGTTCCTTTTTTACCCATGGCAATTCCAATATGTGCCGATTTTAAAGCTGGACCATCATTTACACCATCGCCAGTCATCGCCACAATTTGGCTGTTGTCTTTCAAAGCTTGAATAATTTTCAACTTGGCTTCGGGAAACATTCGTGTAAAAATGGCTGTTTCCATAACTTTTACTTTTAATGTTGCTTCATCCATTGACATTAATTCGTCGCCATTCAACACTTTATCGGCACCTTTAAAACCTATTTGCTTTGCAATAGTTGTGGTAGTTTGCGCATTGTCGCCAGTTACAATTTTCACTTGAATTCCAGCTTTGTAAAAAGTTTCAAAAACTTCTTGAATATTTGCTTTCGGCGGATCGTAAAACGCAACTAAACCTTTGAAAGTAAATTTAAATTCTTGTTGCGTTTTTGGGTAATTCGTCCCAGATAATTCGGTAACACCAACGCCCAAAACCCGATAACCTTCGTTAGCCATTTTTTCAATAGCTACTACAACTTGTTTCTTTTCACTTTCAGATAAATGACTGACTTCAATAATTGCTTCTGGTGCGCCTTTGGCAGCAATGATTTTTTTGCCTTTTGAATCTTCAAAAACATGCGTCATCATAGGTGGTTTTCCATCCAATGGATATTCGTGTACCAATTTAAAATTGGGTCTTTCGTCAACGGAATCTAATTTGGCGTAAGCCTCATGAATTGCAATCTCCATAGCGTCAAACGGAATAGGTTCGCTAGACCACATGGCATAGTTTAAAACTTCAACAGCGTCTGGATTGAGCTTTTCTTTGGTTTCAACAATAATATCCGATTTGAAAAGATACAATTGCGCCAAACTCATTTTGTTTTCTGTAATTGTTCCAGTTTTATCAGTACAAATTACCGTAGCACTGCCTAATGTTTCTACAGTTTTTGTTTGTTTGGTTATGATTCCCATTTTCATCAATCGCCATGCGCCAAGTGCCATAAACGAAGCAAAAGCAACCGGAATTTCTTCGGGAATAACGCTCATGGCAATAGTTAACGCTTTCAATAAACTGTCTAAAATACTTTGGGAATGAAAATAATTTATAGCCCAGACTATTACAAAAATTACCAATCCAACAATAGACATTTTGGTCACAAAATTCGTAATCTGAATTTGTAATGGTGTTTTTTCTTCAACAATGGTCTCAATACTTTTACCAATTTTACCAATTTGAGTTTGGTTTCCAATGGCTGTAACTTCGCAAATTGCTAATCCTGTGGCAACAATTGTTCCTTGAAAAACTTGCTTAATTTCGGATGTTTCATTCTTAAAAACAGATAATGATTCGCCAGTTAAAACAGCTTCGTTTACCGAGAAATCATTAGATTGAATAATGGTTGCATCGGCAGGAACAAAAGTGCCTTCTTCCACTTGAATGAAATCGCCAAGTACAATTTCTTCACTCGGAATTTCAACTAATTCACCGTTTCTTATGACTTTACTTTTAGGTTGTGATAGTTTTTTGAGCGATTCGATAGCATTTCTACTTCGTGCTTCTTGAAAAAGTGAAATTGCAGCAACCAAAAAGATGGCAACTGTCATAAAAATCCCATCGCCATAATCGCCAGAAATGAAGTAAATACTTGCTGCTGCAACTAATAATAGAAACATAGGTTCTTTAACCATTTCTAGTAATGACATCAAAAAATGATTTTTTTCTTGGTGTTCTAATGAGTTAGAACCGTTTTTATTTCTGGAGGCAATTACTTGATCATTCGAAAGTCCTGCGATTATTGTTTTAGTATCAGTCATAAAAATGAATTAAAGTATATTATAAAGTTAGTCATTTTAACTTGATTTAAGTGCTATAAATTAGATTAATAACCATTTGTTATTGCAGAATAGAAAAAACTTGTCGATTCGTACTTCTAACTCCCAAATATTCACTATATTTGCACGCAATTTAACTACAACTACAAATTGCAATGAAAGCACACACTTCCAAAATCGTTGGCGAAGGTTTAACCTATGACGATGTACTGCTAATCCCAAATTATTCTGAAGTTTTACCGCGCGAAGTCAATATCCAATCGAAAATATCTAGAAATATTTCACTTAATGTTCCAATAGTTTCTGCTGCTATGGATACCGTAACCGAAAGTTCTATGGCAATTGCAATGGCACAAGAAGGTGGAATTGGTGTTTTACACAAAAACATGACTATTGAACAACAAGCTGCAAAAGTTAGAAAAGTAAAACGTGCCGAAGCAGGAATGATTATCGATCCAGTAACTTTGCCTTTAAATTCAACTGTTGGTGATGCTAAAATGTTGATGAAAGAACACGGAATTGGCGGGATTCCTGTAGTTGATGAAAACGGAACTTTAAAAGGAATTGTTACCAATAGAGATTTGCGTTTTGAGAAAATCAATTCGCGTTCTATTTTAGAAGTAATGACATCTCAAAATTTAGTTACTGCTGCCGAAGGAACGACTTTGCAAGAAGCAGAAGGAATTTTGCAACAAAATAAAATTGAAAAATTACCTGTAGTTGATTCCAATTATAAATTAGTTGGATTAATTACGTTTAGAGATATTACCAAATTAGCTCAAAAACCAGTAGCAAACAAAGATACATTTGGACGTTTACGCGTTGCTGCTGCGCTTGGAGTTACTGCTGATGCATTGGAAAGAGCAACTGCTTTAGTAAATGCAGGAGTTGATGCCGTAATTATTGATACAGCTCACGGACATACAAAAGGTGTAGTTGATGTTTTGAAAATTGTAAAAGCTAAATTTCCAAATCTTGATGTTATTGTTGGGAATATTGCTACAGCAGAAGCCGCTTTATATTTAGTAGAAAATGGTGCCGATGGCGTAAAAGTCGGAATTGGTCCAGGTTCTATTTGTACTACAAGAGTTGTTGCTGGAGTTGGATTTCCACAATTTTCTGCAGTTTTAGAAGTTGCTGCTGCGTTGCGCGGAACTGGAGTTCCAGTAATTGCCGATGGTGGAATTCGTTACACAGGAGATATTCCTAAAGCGATTGCTGCTGGAGCTGATTGTGTAATGCTTGGTTCACTTTTAGCAGGAACAAAAGAATCTCCAGGAGAAACCATTATTTTTGAAGGAAGAAAATTCAAATCGTATCGCGGAATGGGTTCAGTTGAAGCCATGCAAGAAGGTTCAAAAGATAGATATTTCCAAGATGTGGAAGATGATATTAAAAAATTAGTTCCAGAAGGAATTGTAGGTCGTGTTCCATACAAAGGAGAATTGAATGAAAGCATGCAACAATTTGTTGGCGGACTTCGTGCCGGAATGGGTTATTGCGGAGCAAAAGACATTCCAACATTACAAGAAACTGGAAGATTTGTAAGAATCACAACTAGTGGAATTGGAGAAAGCCATCCTCATAATGTTACCATTACTAAGGAAGCTCCGAATTATTCAAGGTAATTTTTTAGAAATTATATAAAAACACAAAAGGCATAAGTTTACTTCTTATGCCTTTTTTAGTATTCTATACTTTAAGAAACTCCGCAATTTTTCTCTTTTCGCCAGCAATCCATAAAATGTCGCTGTCTTCTAGAATTAGGTGTGATTCAGGATTTAAAATACGTTTTCCGTTGCGTTCGATTCCAACGATAATGCCATGCGTTTTTTCTCTAATTTCCGATTCACGGATACTTTTCCCGATGCAAATACGGTTTCTTAATTCTAACTTTTGTAGAATAATATCGGTTTGTTCTACTTCTTCAGGAACATCAATTTCGTTTTTATCCAAATAAATTTTGAATTCTTTTACTTGGTCATCAGTTCCAATTACACTGATTTCGTCACCAGGAAATAATCGTTCGGTTCTAATTGGAATATTTATTAATACATCACCTCTACGAATGGAAGCAATATTAATTCCGAATTGTTCTCTAATCGATAATTCTTCTAATGTTTTTCCTGCCAAATTCGATTCTCTTGCAATATCAAATTCAGCCATGTGTCCATCCCAAGGTGATAAAGTGCTTTGTCTTTTATTTTCTTTTCGAGTTTCTCTATCATTAAAATTACTTATAAAATGACTTTCAATTTTGTTGTAAACCGCATGAAGTCTTTTTGGAAATAGAATATAAGCACCAATTGCAATTAAGAATGCTACAAACGCAACTCCAGAAGAGAAAAATGTATTTAAAATGAATCCGATATAGAATAAGGTAAGTGCTATTCTCAAAAGAACCAACATAATTATCGGACCTTGATGCTTCTTTTCTTGTAATAAAATTTTAACTTGTTCAACGGCAACTCTTCTTAAAGATAATGCCCATAGAAATGGTGAAAGTAGTACCAAAGTGATTAA